>JAFUBE010000727.1 GCA_017460365.1 Eggerthellaceae bacterium | reverse complement strand
GCCAATCCCCATTGCACCGCACCGCGCTCTGCGGAAGCGAACATGCGGGCCGCGGCGATGATCTTCTCCTCGGGCACCCATGTTATCTCGGCCGCTTTCGCAGGTGTGAAATCGGCGACGCGCTCGGCCAGCTGGTCGAAGCCGAAACACCACTTGTCGA
Organism: Eggerthellaceae bacterium; assembly: GCA_017460365.1. Classification (GTDB taxonomy): domain Bacteria; phylum Actinomycetota; class Coriobacteriia; order Coriobacteriales; family Eggerthellaceae; genus UBA9715. The sequence goes on along the minus strand of JAFUBE010000727.1, from coordinate 6,950 downwards.
CGAAGTCGTGGTCGTAGAGATCCTCGTCGACGATGACACGCATCATGGCCATGCCGAGGGCCGTGTCCGTGCCAGCGCGCAACGGCAGATGAACGTCGGCGCGCGTGGCAAGCCAGTTCACACGCGGGTCAATGCTGATCAGGCGCGTGCCGCGCTTCATGAGGTCGATAACCGCATGGCCGAAGAAACCGTCGGGGTTCGACTTCAGCGGCTCCTTGCCCCAGGTGATGAGCACTTCGGGCTTGGTGTAAGCCGGGTCGTCGTAGCGAAGCGGATGGATGGCGGCATAGTCGAGCTCGGGGTAGACGACGCCGGTCGTGGCGGCCGCGGCGGCGGCACGCGGGATGTAACACGAGATGCCGGACTGCGCATAGCAGAACGTCGGGGTGCGGAACACGACCGAAGCGTAGGGGCCGAAGGTGCCGCCCTCACGGCCGGTGCCGTTGAAGCAGATGAAGCTCTCGCGGCCGTATTTGCCGGTGACCTCGTTGTACTTGGCCTCGAAGATGTCGAGCGCCTCTTCGTAGCTGATCTGCTCCCACTTGTCGGGGTGCCCGCGGAACTGCGGGTCGCGCTTCATCGGATGCAGAATGCGCTCGGGGTTGTAGATGTAGTCTTTCAGCGCGATGCAGCGCACGCACAGGCGGCCCTGGGTGACAGGATGGTTCTCGTCACCTTCAACTTTGACGAGCTTGCCGTCCTTGTCGGTGTAGAGCTTCAAACCACATCCTACGGGATGGCACCCCGGCGGGGACCACGGCGCGCTTCGGGTGACCGTTAAATCACCATCCTGATAACGCCACGGCTTGCCGAGGTCATTCACGTCGGAAAGAGAATCCAGCTTCACGGCCGGAGTCGCTTCAAGTTTCATGAGCACCTCTTCCTCTCTCATCTGATAATCACAAGCTTTGCTGCCCGGGTACAACAAACGCTGATCAAATGATAGGAAGAAGCAAAATGCCTGAAAACAGACCCGATTGCACATGAATTGAGCTTCATGCAAGCACGTTGCACAAACATGGCAATATGAGCAAACGAGCAAGCAGGAGGCACCCCGAAAGCCTTTAGCCTACCGGGCGGGCTTACCCTTTTCGAACGGCTGAATGCGCGTCTTACGGAAGTCAAGCCAGGTACTTCCCGAGGTGTCTGCCGGCGTCTCGAGCAGCTCAGCCAGATCCTGGGGGAACAAGTCAACCAACGCATCAGCCAGCTCTTCGGCGCTGACCTCTATTTTGCCTTCGACCCATTCGTGCGTTGCGGTATCTATCGCCACCACCAGATAACGCACCTTGATGTAGTCGGCGTCCGAAAGCGGCTTGCCCGAGCGAATTGCAACCGCATACTTTAACCCCGCACGCGCGAGCTTGCGAATGTAACCCTCAACCCGGCCGTAATGCTTTGACTTGTAGCATTCTCGCAGAAAATCGCGGTATTCCGCCGTTGCGTTAACGAGCATGTGCACCGCCTCACGCAATGTCAGCGAGAGGCCTATCTGGCCGAAATTGCCTGCGCCGCCGACTTCGCGGATCCATACCACGACAGCATACTTGTCGGGAAAATGGTTGTAGAACGTGCGCCGGGCGATGCCGCAGCCTTCGCAGATCTCGTCAACGGTCACCTTGTCGAGGGGTTTGGCGCGCTCGCCGCATACCAGGTCGCGCAGCGATTCGGAAATTGCGGCCTTCACCGCGAAATCCCTGTCTTGGCGATACAGCTCGCTATTCCGAATCCCGTTCATACGCACTCCCGACAAATCTCTCGCGTGCACGTAAGCCCCCCAATGTGCAGCTTCGCCACAAGCCTTTCGTAACTGCAAGGATTACTATGATGCTATTTTAGCGAACAGTCGACGATGGAGACTTCATGGGATGCTGGATATGCGTTCCAACTTGCGGCAAATGCAAACCTGCTTCCATACGCGCAGGTTTATGCCCGGAGTGCGGCAGCCCGTATCTTTTCGAAACGAACTTGCTCATCGAGGGCTTATCGGGAACTTGCGAATCGTGCGGGGCCGAAATAACCCAAGCAGCCATGCCGAAACCCGAGCAGTGCCATTTCGTCGGCGAGATCTGCGCTGTCCCCTGCGGCAAGGCAAAAACAACCTCTGATTTGGGCCTGCAGAAATGCGGGTATCTAACTCCCGTCAAATAGAATGTTCCAGCGAGAAGTATCCTCTTTGGCGCCTTGATTGCATATGGAAAAGCGACACGCCCTTGCTTGCGAGCGAGTGGGAAAGTCCGTTCTCCCGACTCATTCATCGACTCGTTTCGATCGGCTTGCGTCTGCGGCGGGCGGGTTCTGCTCCTGCGCGAGGCCGCAGTAGGGGCACTTCGCCAGAATGGCGCGGATCTCTTTGCCGCAGCCGGGGCACGTGCGCACGGACATCATCGACGACCCCCCGTCGTATTGCCCGCACTGGTTGCACGCCGGACCCTGGCATATGTAGCACATCGGACGAGATCCCCGCCGGCTACTCGAGTCCGACGAGCTCGAGGGTGTAACGCAGGTTCTGCCCTGCAAAGGGATGGTTGTGATCGAGGGTGACATAGTCCTTCGTGGCCATGGTCACGCGCACCGGCATGACCTGCCCCGTGTGCGGATCGCGCCAGCCAACGAGCGAGCCCTCCTCGAGGGAGTGCCCGTTGGGGACGAAGTCGCGCAGAACAGTCTGGACGGCGTTCTCGTCGTACTCGCCAAACGCCTCGCGCGGGCTCAGGTCGACCACCCGCGTTTCGCCGACCTCCATGTCAAACAGCGCGTTCTCGATGCCGATAGGCACGACGCCTGCGCCCATCTCGATGCGCTTCACGTTGCCCTCGGTCGTGTCGATTGCGGGTTGGCCGATAACGCCGCCCTCATACCTCACGCAAGCGGTCATCCCGTTGCGCTCCAAATGGTTTCTCATTTCTGCTCCTATCGAATCCATGGCGGCGAGTCGTGCGGCGCGTTCTTGCCCCATGCACGCCACGCGCCGCACTGCCTGTCGCCTTTGGCCGATCTGGCGGCAGGCGCGTATGGCTGACGCCTGCCGCCGCCAGGCTTTCTACTACTTGCGCACGCCGCTGTTCGGGTCGTGCACGAATTCGCCCTTGGCCTCCCAGGGCTTGTACTGGGGCACCCACAGCACCTGTTTGGGCTTGCGCTCCAGCTCCTCGGCGAGCTCGGCGACGGTGCCGTAGCGCATGACATTGGTAAGCAGTGGTGCACGCAGGTCGGCTCTTTGCCCGTGGCTGTGCGGCTAGCGCACAGGTCGCACAAGTCGGTCGGCACGGGGATCTGGTTGTAGTGGTCGTGCTTGGGCTCGACCTTCCACGGGCCCTCGATGAGCACCTTGAGGCCCCACTTGCCCACCGGGTAGTTGTGCTCCTCCTTGCAGGCCACCTCGCAGGACTGGCAGCCGGTGCAGTACTCATAGTCGATAAGCAATCCGTATGTGGTCATTACTGGTCCTCCCTCTTGAACATGTCCCAGATCTTCTGCATGTCGGCGTCGTAGCTCTCCAACAGCGGCTCGATGTTGCACATGTTGCACTTGAACGGAACGCCGAAGCCGAGCTTGCCGAAGTGGAAGTGCTCCATGAGGTTGTTGATGTTGGAACGGTACGTGTCGTAGCAGCCCTCGCCGTGATCGTTGCCGTCCTCCTCGGGGAACGACCAGCCGTGCTGCGCGTGGATGACGCCAGGCTCGACCTTCTGCGTGATGGAGGCCTTGAGCTTCGCCTCGCCGAACATGTTGTACAGCTTGCACCACTGGCCGTCGGACACGCCCAAGCGCGCCGCATCCTCGGGGTTGATCTCGAAGATGGGGTTGGGGTTGAGCTCGCGCAGGTACGGGATCTGTCGCTGCTCGGAGTGGAAAAACGCGTAGGTGCGGGCACCGGAGGTGAGCACGAACGGGTACTTGTCAGCCTCGGGGTGCGCCGGGCCGAATTCGGGCTCCATGTAGTAGGGCAGCGGATCCTCGCCCACCTGCTCGAAGGCCAGTGAGTACAGCTCGATCATGGACGTCGGCGTGCTGAAGCCGGGCTGGCCGTCGGGGCGGATGCCGCCGGTCTCGTACTTGTAGTACGAGTTCTCCTGCTGCACGTAAACCTCTTTGCACATCTCGCGGATGTCGTACTTCTTGGCGAAGCGGAAGTCGTTGATGTAGTCCTCGACGGTCTCGTACTGGTTCCAGAAGTCGGGGTGCAGGCGATGGCCCAGATCCCACGCGAACTCATTTTCGCTCTTCGCGTCGCCCGGCTCCTCGATGGCCTTGTTGGACATGCCGTTGACGAGCGGCGCCACGCCGTACTCGTTGAACACGATGTCGACGCGCTCGGGGCCAGCAGCCAGCGGGAAGAACAGGTCGCAGGTGGCCTGGGCCGAGGCGGTCATGAACGTCTCGATGGTAGCGATGAACTCGCAGTTCTCGACGAGCGCCTTCTCCCAGCGCTTGGGCTCGGCAGCCGTGTTGGCAAGCGGGTTGGCGCCCATGTAGAACGCCATCTTGATGGGGAACGGATCGCCCGTCTCGATGGCCTGCAGGGTGAGGTCGCATTGGGAGTTCTTGATCATCTGGCAGTAGATAGGGTACTGGTCGATGCCGATCATCTTGGACATGTACTCCTCCATGGAGATGCCCATCTTGTCGTAGCCGTAGTTCTGCTCGGCCCACAGCTCGTCGGCCGACTGGGCCAGCTGGCCGCCCGGGCGGTCGATGTTGCCGGTGAGAGCGCTGAGGCAAAGGACGACCTGGCCGTTCTGCGCGCCGTTCTTCTTCTGGTCGACCGCGAGACCCCAGAGAATGGCGGCCGGCTTGGCAGTGCCGTACATGCGGGCGGCCTTGATGATGTCCTCGGCGTCGAGCCCACACACCTCGGCGGCACGCTCGGGCGTGAAGCCCATGACAGGGTCGTTCAGACGCTCGACGAGCTGATCGTAGCCGTAGCACCAGTTGTCGACGAACTCGTGGTCGACGAGGCCTTCGTTCACGATGACCTGCATCATGGCCATGCCCAGTGCGACATCGGTGCCGGGACGCAGCTGCAGATGGATGTCGGCGCGCGTGGAAAGCCAGTTCACGCGCGGGTCAACGCTGATCAGGCGCGTGCCGCGCTTGACGAGGTCGATGACGGAATGGCCGAAGAAGCCATCGGGGTTGGACTTCAGTGGCTCCTTGCCCCACAGGATGATACACTCGGGGACCTGGTAGTCGGAGTCGTCGTAGCGTTGCGGCAGGCAAGCGGCGTAGTCGAGCTCGGGGTACACGATGCCGGTGGTGAACGCCGCGGCGGCAGCACGCGGGATATAGCAGGAGTAGCCGGACTGCGCATAGCAGAACGTCGGCGTGCGGAACACGGCAGAAGCGTAGGGGCTGTAGGTGCCGCCTTCACGGCCCGTACCGCCGATGAGCACGACGGTCTCGCGGCCGTACTGCGAAGTCAGGCGGTTGTACTCGGCCTCGATGATGTCAAGTGCCTCGTCGTAGCTGATGACTTCCCACTTGTCGGCCTGGCCGCGGTACTTCGGGTCACGCTTCATGCACTTGGTGATGCGCGAGGGGTTGTACACATAGTCGGCGAGCGTCAGGCAGCGCACGCACAGGCGGCCCTGCGTGACGGGATGGTTCTCGTCGCCTTCCACCTTCACGAGCTTGCCGTCCTTGTCGGTGTAGAGTTTCAATCCGCATCCGACCGGATGGCAGCCCGGAGGCGACCAGATGGCGCTGCGGGTGACGGTCAGATCGCCGTCTTCGAATTGCCACGGCTTGCCGAGGTCGTTCACCTCGGAAAGGCCGGGCAGGGGGATGGCAGGAGATGCCTTTGTCCTCATGTTTCCTCCTCAACTCGTCTTTTCGCCTCCCAGCACTACTCGCGAAAGGCTTGATACAACGAGATTACCGAGGCGAAAAGCACAAGGCCAGCGCGCCGAAGACGAGGGTAATCGTGGCCGTGAAACGCTGTTTCACAAATGAGCTGATTCGTGAATTACATCTTTATCATCATGGTCGAAAAGATCGATAATGAATAGAACGCAGGGGAAGGCAGGGTTTGTTTCCTTCGCAATCCGATCGTCGGGGGAAGTCATGCAAAAGGCGTACCAACCAGGCAGGGACCTGGACATGAAAACGCGCATTTTCCAAACGTTGCGCGAGATGATTTGCGGCGAAGGCGCAATGCCGCTCGACAAGGTGACAGTCAAAGCGCTTTGCGCCGAAGCAGGCATTACCACGAGAACGTTCTATAACCATTTCACCGACAAGTACGCCGTGGTCGCTTGGTTCATGGAGCTTTCCGGCGCAGGAAGCTTCGCACAGATTGGGCTTACCGCCACGCCCCAGGAAGCACTGAGCTCGTATGTGTACACGCTGTCACGCTATAGCGACTTCTTAGCTGCATGCAGCGAATCGAAGCACTATGGGTCGATTTACTCTTACCTGCTCGACTTGAGCCGCCAAGGCCTGGAATATGCTGCGGAGCAGCACCTCGATGACAAAACTTTGCCCAAGGCCATCCAGCTGCAGGCGCGCTATTTCGCCATTGCGGCCGAAGCGGTCGTGTCGGATTGGGCGAGCGGGCGTATCGATGCGACCGAAGACGAGGTGGCCGACCTCATCTGCTCGATGATTCCCCACGAGTTGTACAAGCTGATCGAGGAGCCCCTGTACGGCAAGGGGTCGATTCCCTGGCTCGATGCCACCAAGATGCAAACCGCTGGTTTCGGACAGGAACGCAGCGACGACCTCGGCACCATCCGCACCCGCCCCGACGGCACCCGCGTAAAACTCGGATAGCCCGCTAGAATCCGCCGCGGTCGCTGATCAGCTTGTTTAACGCCCGCAAGTTCGCGCTGCCGTGCACGGCGACCATGAGGCTCTTGCGATGGCGGCCCTAGGTGTTCAAGGACCCTTCGAAGGCTCGCACGAAGCCCGACTGCGGCGTGTTGAGCCAGGGGAACTCGTCGAGAAAG
>JAFUBE010000726.1 GCA_017460365.1 Eggerthellaceae bacterium | reverse complement strand
TCAGAGGCTATTGCTTGCAGCCGCTCGTTTGACTGCGCTACTTGCCTTGCTTCTTCTTCCAGGAAAAGCTCTTGGACAAGACCGAAGGGCAATACATGTCCAACCCAGCCATCCTGCACCTCAACGTCTTTGCCTTGCTTCCTCTTCACGATCATATTTGGATCGACTTGCCGTGTGGCTTCAAATCCCTCTGTCTGGATGATTTCCAAGTCAACGGAGATTTTCTGCCATTCGTCGTCGAGGGCCTGGTAGGCGTCATATCTATCTATGAGCGGAACCCCTTGGAGGCGGTTGAATATCTCTGCGGCGATAATCCCTTCTTCGGCTGCCCTGTTCACGATGCTCACCTCGTCGACCAGCTCTTCGTACAGGTAGGTCTCGAAATCGGAGAACGCCTGCGCGAAGCGGTCCTTGTAGGCGGCGACGCAGGCATTGCTGCGGATTGCCGAGGCGAGGTCTTCGGCTTTCGGGCGCAGGGTGGCATCGTTGACGGGCTCAAACAGCTCGTCCTTGAGCGACGGGAAGGCGTCCCAGTACGCCTTGAGGCCGTTCACCTCGCTGGCGGGGATCCCTCCGAACATGGTGGCGTAGATGTCCCAGCTCTCGGCAGCTTCCGACGAGTCGACATAGCGCGGAATGTTGAGGTTGTAGTCGTTTTCTCTCACCTCGTCTTTCGGCACCGCCCTGCAGAAGCGGTCGATGTCGGCACGCTGCTCGTAGGCATCTACGATTCGCCTGATGTCGGATGCGCGGAGCTTGTTGTTCTTCCCCTCCTTGACGAAGCACTTAGAGGCGTCTATCACGAGGATGTCGCTGTCGTCGCGCTTCTTCTTCAGAACCATGACGATGGTGGGTATGCCCGTGCCGAAGAAGATGTTTGCTGGCAGCCCGATGATGGCGTCGATATGGTCGCGCTCGACCAGGTTGCGGCGAATCTCGCCCTCCTCGCCGCCGCGGAAGAGCACGCCGTGCGGAAGCACGATGCACATGATGCCGTCCGGCTGCAGGTAGAACAGGTCGTGGAGCAGGAACGCGTAGTCCGCCTTGGACTTCGGGGCAATGCCGAATCCGTTGAAGCGCGGGTCGACCTCCTTGTCCGATGGATCCCAGCGCTGGGAGTACGGCGGGTTCGAAACCACGGCATCCACGAAGAGAGGCTCGTAGGTCTCCGGGTGGCCTTCCTCGAAGTAAGGCCAGTCGTCCTCAAGCGTGTCCCCGTTTCGCGTGACGATGTTGTCGGGTAGGATGCCCCTCATGACGAGGTTCATGCGGGTAAGGTTGTAGGTGTTCTCCTTCAGCTCCTGGGCGTAGTACTTGATCGACCCTGACGAACCCATGCGCTTGGCCACGGCAGAGCCGATGTTGATGAGAAGCGAGCCCGACCCGCTCGTCGGGTCGTAGATCTCTATCTCGTTGCGGCCTTCCAGATGGTAGGCAACGATCTCCGACATGAGCAGCGACACCTCGTGCGGCGTGTAGAACTCCCCGGCCTTCTTGCCCGCGTTTGCGGCGAAGTTGGAAATCAGGTACTCGTAGATGTACCCAAGCACGTCGTAGCCTTGGCGCCCGTCCATGGGGATGTCCTTGATGAGGTGCAAAAGGCCGCTGATTGCCTTGGTGCGCGCGCCGGAGGTGTCGCCCAACTTCGAGAGTCCGGTTTCCAGGGTCTCGAAGATTCGCTCGAACACGTGGCGGTGTGTCGGATTGATGAGGCGGCTGAATGCCGAGAGGGCGTCGCTTACGTCAGAGACGTCGAAGTCGCTTCCCTTGCCGATCCAGGTCGAGTAGAGGTCTTCGTACGCGATGAAGTAGCCGATGTTGTTCTGGATGTATGAAACGACATCCGGGTTCTCCTCGGATACGTCCTTCATGGCCGCGTCGTCGAACCCCGCCTTCTTAAGAAACTCCTCTTCCTTCTCCGAAAGGAACTTGTAGAAGATGAATCCGAGGATGTAGTCCTTGTATTCGCTCGCCTCGATCTTCGAGCGCATCTCGTTGGCTGACGCCCAGATTTTTGCTGCTAGTTGTTGTTTATTCATAGCGACTCCTTCGGTAGTGCCTATTTGGTTTTTGAGACAAGTGCTTCAAGCAGGCACATACGTGCATATGCAGAAAACCCGATGCCAATCAGATTGCCTTCTTCCGTTGCAGCATCCTTCAAGTTCTTCGGGATGCGTATTGTTGCAATCATCATTTCGCCGTCCGTAAGAAACTCCTGCTTCTGCTTTTTCGTGGCACCCGCGTCCACGAGCTCGGAGTAATCCATGAATGCCTCCATTGGTTGACTGTATTACATCAGATTACATTCTACCATCATGGCCTTTTTTCATCATTAGCGCAGGGCTAATACAGCTTCCTGCCGAACGTGTTGGAGACTCGGATAAAGCGCTGCTTGTGGTGGACAGAAGCGCCATCCGCGCTCTCGCCCGCGAGACTAGGCACTGGGGCTACCAGTACGACCAGGTCGTGAAAGCGCTCAACACCATAGCGCTCTGCCTGCGCCGCGTGAGCGTGGACGGGGAGACGGTGCTCGTGCGTATCTTAGACGAGCTGGTGGACGCCCAGACCTTGGAATACGAGTCCGAGATGATCACCTACTACACCCCGCGCCTGGTGAACTTCTACGACTACTACCTGAAGGTTCTCGGCCGAAAAGACAGCCCCGAGATCGACACGGAAGCCTGCGCGAAGCTTGCCGTGTCGCCCGAGACCATGGCGGGCCTCCTGGAGCGCGACGAGCTCACCCGCCCGGACGAGGACGAGATGCTCGAAAAGATCAGGAAATCACTATGGTAGACGGGCGGGCAAGAGAAAACGTCCGAGCAGCCTAGCTCACCAATGGCCCGTACCACAATCGACGTTTATCTCTCACTTAAGGGCTGGCTTGAGCGACACCTTAGAGGTGTTAACTGGGTCGGTCACTGGGTCGCTGACTGGGTCGCCTGCATTGTAGTTCATGTTGTGCAGCATGACGGTGAGGCCGGCTATCGTCAATACAAACCCGCTAGAACCGAATCCGAAACAGCTGTTTGGCATACGACTGCATAAAGCTGCGTCGACTACCGAAGAACCGGGTTTGCGTGCTGGTTTCTGTCCTGGTGTCGAAAGCATGGGCGACTCGCTCGATAGTGCAAGCGTAATCAGCGACCTGAAGAAGCCTGCGCGCGGCATGGTCGGCTTCGCGATAGTCTACAACATCCTTTGCAAGTGCGTACTCAAGGGCGGCATGGAGAGAAGCGCTTACGGCCCCTTGGCCGTTGTCGTAATAAACTGCAATCTCCTCGAAGGATTGGAAGTAGCTCAGGCGGTCGAAAACGAACGCCACCAGATCGCGCCGGAGCCTAGCTTCTAAGGCCTCGCGACCGTCAACTTCAAACGAGGTGTACACGAAAACCTTGTACTTCACGGGAAGCGAGCGCACAAGCCGGGCATATTGTGACAGGAGGCGCTTTCTGTCTCCCGTATTTACGGCAGCATATTCGCCATGCCCATGAAGAAGCTCGGAGCCATGAAAAGGTATGTCGGGCAGCCCTGCGGTGGCCAGGCGCTCTTTGTAGGAGGCAATACTGCCCTCGACGTCATGTTCGTGCTCGTGAATGATTATCGAGACGGCGTAGTAACCCTCCGTAAGGTCCTGGCTGCCAGTTTCGTCGATATGTAGATTAAGGCGCCGTGCCAACCTGTCCTCCATGCACAGAAATGG
>JAFUBE010000725.1 GCA_017460365.1 Eggerthellaceae bacterium | reverse complement strand
GGCAGTAAGTGGGACAGTCCGCGGCAATGCCCCGTTTCAGGTCTGGCAGCGCCTTATCTGGCGGCTATCTCGGAGATCGCCCGCTCGAGCTGGGGAAGGTCTTTGGCTTCGAAACGATAGCGCACGCACTGCGGTTCTGATTCGGCGCCAGCTCGCGGACGCTCCACGCGGACGAAGGTCGCATCCACCTGCGATATGCCCTGCAACATGATGGCGTACGCGTAACATGCCGCCTGAAGCACGTGCTTGCAGCGCAAATCTTCGGAAGATTCGTCGGGGCTGCCGCCTGTTTTATAGTCGACCACGTAAGCATGCTCGCGTGCTTCGTCGAAGCCGAGCAGGTCGATTTCGCCTTCTAGGAACAGGTCGGCCACCGAGATAAAGAACGGCACTTCCGCTGACAGTTCGGGCAATTCGGCCATCTCATGCGCCACTTTGCAACCGAACCAACGCGCAAGCGCGGCCTTCAAGCGGGACCGCTGCCCGCCGTCGAGCCGGCATACGCGCGCCAGCGCTTCTATACGATCAGCAGGCGGCAGCGCAAGCGCACCGTCGTCCCCGCGCTGCAGGACCGCGTACTGCGCGAGCCGGTGAAACGCCGTTCCTAAATCGGTCGCCCGATCTTTGTCGAATGCGGCTGACACGTCGAAGTCAAGGTAATCGTCATCGTCGAACGACACACCGCGAGAATCGGAGAAGGAGCTGAGAGCCTTGCCTTCCCCGAACCCGTCGCCCGCAGCAGCCTGGTCGACCTCGCCCGCATAAGCATCGGCGAGATCGACCAGCGCATCGCCTTCATGGGACGAATCGGAAATCGAGGAATAGCTGAACACCCCAGCATGTGCCGGGTGATACGGCTCACGCACGGGCGCAGTTTCGCGGACGCCGAATGCCGGCACGCTGAACAGCCGCTCCCCATCTGCATCGATCCCACCCGAAAAAGCTTCCAGCTCTTCGCAACCGGGATCGAGCGCCACGGTTTCCACGACTGCGGGCAACGTTCCGCCGTAATCGACCATCGTGCGTGTCCCCGAGAACGCGTCGCCCGCCGGATCGAGCCCGTTCATGATTCCCCTGAAAGCGCTTTTCGGCGTGCCCACGGGGTTGTCTTTCGTGCGCATGCCCGTCATCGAAACGACCAGCGCTTCCTCAGCGCGGGTAAGCGCCACGTACAGCAGGCGGTTAGCCTCTTCGGCATCGCCGACGTTCACGTGCCCGCGAATGGCAAGCAAACGGTGCAGCGCTCCGGCGTCTTCGGTAACGCAACGCCCCATTTCGTCTTCGCCGCCTTGCTCGCCTAAGATGTAGTCGGCCATGGCGTCGAGGCCGCCTCCGGAAACTGCAAGGCCCAAATCAGAAAGCGATCTGCTCAGGTTGAGCGACAGATACACGTTGCCGTCGACCGAGGTGGCGAGCAGGCAATCGGTCGACGACCTTTCCTCCTTGAACTCGGCGACCGCCACGATGGGAAACTCGAGGCCCTTCGATGCATGGACCGTCATGATGCGCACCGAATCGCTGTCGGTAACCGAGAGGGCGCCGGGCGCTTCCTTCGCGTTGTCGAGCTCGGCCTCGAAGCCGCGCATGACCGATACTGGGCCATACGCCCCCGAAGCCTCGACGCCCTCGATCATGCGAATCGCCTTGTACACGTTGCCGGCCGAAGCGAGGCCCTCGGGACCCCACCCCTGCATGCGGGCGATCCACCCCGATTCGAGCGCAACCCTGCTCACCACACGCGACACAGGCTCTTCCGCGACCGCCTTCCACGCGCGCCCCATAACGTCGAGCGCGCACTGCAGCGGCAACGACCAACCCTGGCGTTCGGGGTCGTCGTCAGCCGCCATGACGGCGTGCCTGACGAATCCGCCCAACCTGCCCGCCTTGAGAACATCGCCGGACGTGAGCCCGAACATCGGACTCGTGAGCACATTGAACAGCGCTTGCGTCTCCTTCGCGTTCGAGAGGGCTCGCACGAGGCAGCGTATGGCAGAAGCCTCGGGCGTGCTCGAGAACACAGACCCGCCTGATATCACGCAGGGCAGCCCCTCGTCGCGCAGCGCGCGCGCAAACACACCTGAATTCTTCATGCGCCCGAGCAGAACAGCCATCTCGCCTGCCGAGTGGCCCTCTTCCTTCAGCCGTGCGAACTCGCGCGCCACTCTGCGCGCCGACGCTTCCACGGTGTCGGCCGAGCTGATTCCCTTCTGGTACGGATACGACGTGTGGAGCACCTTGATTCGCGGAACTTCGGAGTTGAACGGATGTTTCACCTTTTCCTCGGCGCGACCTGCGGCAAGCGACATGAACTCTTTGCCGAACATTTCGGGCTTTCCGAAGATGCGATCGACGAACGAGAGCACATCACGGTGGCTGCGGAAGTTCTCCGACAACTCGATGACCGCACCATCGCCGCCCGTGCGCACCGCCTCGAGGTGACGCCGGTACACGGACACGTCGGCGCTGCGGAAGCGGTAAATCGACTGCTGTGCATCGCCTACCGTGCAAAGCCTGCAGGCGCCTTTGCCGGCGAACCGCTTCACCATGTCGACCTCCATCTGGCCGGTGTCCTGGAACTCGTCGATCATGACGAGCTTGAACTTGTCGGTGTAGCGCTCGGCGATCGCCTTGTGGTTCTCGAACGCATGGGCCGTGAGCACCAGCAGGTCATCGTTGTCGAGCACGCCATCGGCCAGCTTCAGATCGCGGTACACGTCGAGCACTTCGCGTGCGAGGCCGACAAGCGTTTCGAGGTGCGCCCGTGCGGCGCCAAGGCTGACTTCCATGACACACATCGAGAGCCTCTGCTTCGTCTCGGACCGCAAGGCCTTGAAGTCGTTCGTGCCGATTCGCCCGTCGAACTTCATGAGCGAGAGAATCCTCAATGCCTCGGAGTGATCGCTCAGCCCGCGGTCAAGCGCCTCGTGCGCCGCATCGGTGAAAACGGCGACAGATTCTTTCCATGCCACGCACGAGGGAGATTGCTTGATGCGCTCGGCTGCCTCGAGCAAGACCTCGACGGCCTCGAGCGCCTGTGCGAGCGCGACGGCCGGGGCAAGCGTGATGCCGGGCATCACGAACGCGTCGACGCCCCGCTCGTTCGCAGACGCCTTGCCGACCAATTCCTCGAGCATCCCCGCAACCGACGTTCCGCCGAAGCCGTACGAGCGGACTGGGTATTCCTTGAACAACGCATCGAGCTGGGGCGAATGGTCGGTAGACTGCGCGCGCACGAGCACTTGGTCGATGGCGTTGGCGAGGTACGTCTTAACCTCGACGTCGCCCACGACTGAAAACGCCGGGTCGATGCCGAGCTCGAGCGCATGAGCCCGCAAGATGCGCGCGCACATGCCGTGGATAGTGGAAACCCACGCCTCGTCGGCCTTGAGCGCCTGTTCGGCCATGCCCCATTCCCGCAGCCCCGCCTTGATGCGCGACTTCAGTTCGGCTGCTGCTTTCTTCGTGAACGTGATGGCGCATATCTCGCTTATGTCGGATACGTAGCCGCTCTTCAGCGCCCAGATGATGCGCTTCGTGAGCGTATGGGTCTTACCCGACCCCGCGCCCGCCGCGATCACGACCGCTTTGTCGAGCGTCTTCACGCATTCCTTCTGGCCGTCGGTGAAGTTTTGCGTGACGAAGAACTCGTCTTCCCAATTAGCCTCCCGTTCGGCGGACGGGTTTCGCATTTCAGCATATGCCATGGTTTACGCACCTCGCTTCGGGCAGCAGAGAACGGAGCAGTATTCGCAGGAGCCTCCGGTCGGGTTGGGGGCAATCGCGCCGGCGCACATCCCCTCGATCGCACGTCCGGCCAATTCTTCCGTGGCGTCGAGCACCTGCACAAACGAGAGCTTCGAGAACGAAAAATCCTCGCTTGCCAGATCGTACTCCTCGACGCCTTTCCCGCAGGCGTTCTTTTTCGGCACAACGCCGGGCAGATGCACGGAATCGAGCACCGTGGCGTCGTAGGCCCCCGAAACAACGGGATTTCGCCCATACGTCACGTACAGTGCACCGACCACGTCGAGCCCGAGCAGCCGCTTCACCACCTGCGCGTATATGCGCGTCTGGACCTTGCCAGCATGTGCGGCGTCCTTTTCGGCGATCTGGTGGCCGTCGCCCACCGACCCCTTGTAATCGATGATCACGGCGTGGCCCTTGTCGTCGACGTCGATACGGTCGACCTTCCCCGCTAGGTACGCCCCTGCGTACTCGGCCATCTCGTCGACCTCGATTTCGTACTCGAAGTGCACGGGATGGAACGTGGGCAAGAGCCTCGCCTCGAAATCGAGGTAGTCCACGAGCTGGCGACAGAGCACCTCGATTTCGCGGGATTCGAGCACGTCGCGCGGGACGAGCCGCCCTTCCCGCGCATGCGCCTCGTCGTACTGCACCTGCTTGAGCTCCTCGAGCACCTCGCCCATGAGCGCACGGGCCTGCGAAAGGTTCTCGCCGTTTACTTTCATATGCCCTGATTGCTGGAAGCGCAGATAGAACTCCTGAAGCACCTCGTGAGCGAACCTGCCGCGCTCGATTGCGCCGAAGCACTCGTAGAGCGCCTGAGACTTGATCCGTCTGTCGACGAGCCACTGGAACGGGCATGCCAAGTACACCTCGATCTGCGAAGGCGACGGGCAGGGCTTGTTCATGAACTCGCCTTGGCTATTCGGCCGATACGGGGCGCACTTGCGCACTTCCCCAGCATCGATGTCGTGTATGAGCGGCCAAGGAAGCGAGGCTGCCGAGGCTTGGGCAGAACCTGCGGGCAATGCGCAAGCGTTCGCGTACAGGTCTTCCTCGCCGCGGAGATACGCGTCTTCGCACAAGCGAGACGGCACCCCGTACGGCCTCGCAAGCTCCGTGCCACCCGCCTCGGCCTCGGTCAGGTTGTCGATGAATTCTTCGAGCGCGGCGCTCGCGTACGTCTCGTCCGAGGAGGCGTTATTGAGCGGACGAGCGAACACGATGCGCTCCGTCGGCGCGTGCAGCAGGTTCGAGAACGTGCGACGCGCCTTGTCGAGGGCGCTCTCTGCTGGCGCCAACCCGAGCTTTTCGAGCAGCGTTGACAACGCGTCTTCGCGCTCGGACACGGGGTAATCCTCGGTCGTGAGGTCGGCGACCACGAGCGTGGCGCAGTTGCCATCGCCCATACGGGCCGCTTCATCCTGTGAGACGAACGACACGTGCGTTCCCTGCCCGCCCTCGGCCATGAACGACACGCGCACCGATGCCGCCTCGAGGACGCCGGCGCACACCTCGATTCCCGCATGGACGCCGCGTGCCGCAGCCATCGCCCCCTTCAGGGCACCCATGGCGGCAAGCTGCTCGGCCCTCCACGCTGGACTGCGCCATGTGGCAGCCTGAACGGCCTGCTCGAACACGCCGATGAGCACGTCGGCGTCGGGATCGCTTGCAAGTTCCTCGAGTTGCGAGAACCGCTCCGACTCCACGCGAAGCCCGGCGCATTCCGACTCGTAATCCGCCAGCCTGTTCTGCCGAAGCTTCTCGTCGATCTCCGAAGCCCGGAAACGTTGCACGCCCGAAAACGGCGACGCGAGCGCATCGGCGAGCATGGCGGGGTTGAACGAATCGTCATGCAAGCAGTGGTACATGGCCAGGTACGTCCGGCCGAAGTCGGTCCGCCCGAAGCGCTTGGAAGCTTGCACGCTCACGCGCAGCCCTAAGCCCGCCAGAAGCGCTTCGGTTTGCCCGTACATCTTCAGCGGATCTTTGCATGCCACGACCACATCGCCTTCATGCGCGTACTCTCGCACGATATCGACCACCACGCCCGGCTCGGCAAGCCGACCTGACGGGAACGCGAACTTCACCTCCAAGCCATCCGGCACGCTCGGCGCATCGCCGGTATACGCATGCGACGTGGTAAGAAACAATGACGGACAGTCACCGAAGAACCGCTCCACGATCCACGAGGCCGTGACTTCCTCATCAGCCAGAACGCTTACCCGCCTTGGGAACACCCGGTCAGCATCACGTGCCAACTGAATCGCAGCCTGGCCCGGCTCCAAAAGACCGCACGACTCCAGAAGCTCCTCGTACTGCGCGAGCAAACGAAGAAACGCCACCTCTCCTTCTGCCAGCTCGGACGCAGACCGGCCCCCACCGGCATCGGCGATAGCCTGCTCCAGCTCAGCAAGCCCCGCCGCCTGCCGCATACACGCCGCAGCCATGGGCGCCACCCCAGGCGTGGCGAGCGCACCTCCCGCCTGCTGGCACAACGCGCGCATCATGACCTCGCGGCGCGTGCCGTCGACCAACGCCCGGCCATCCCCGTGCAGCTCCCACAAGTCGGCGATCCAGGCGTCGAACGTGGTTACCGTCTGCGCGAACAGTCCCCTCCCGCGCGAACGAGCTTCTTGCTTCTGCCAGGCTTCGACCTGCGAATACGACGGCATTATAACGACTTCGTAATCCAACGCATCCTCGCTTTCGAATCAACTCTTAGCGACATAATACGCCGAGAAAGTCTTCTCGGTGGGACTCTAATGGGACACCGAACAACATTCTCGAGGCAAATCGCCGGATGCTAAGGAGATGCGCCTTCATCGCCATCGTGCGCCACTTCGCGTCGCGCACGGGATGGCTACCCCCCATCCCGCGCGCGGTGTGACACTTCCCGTCAGACACGATCTGTCATTTTTCGGGTGGCGCTTGCTTTGCCGCACGTCTCCCTCGAAAAATGACAGATCGTGTCTGACGGGAAGTGTCACACGACGGCAGTGAAGACGTTACAGTTCACACCCCTCGTGACTTAGGTCTGCGCTTGCCTTAGAAAAATCCACGCGCGAGAAAGCGCATCGGCGCCTTCGGCGGGAGGGCTTCCGTCGCGCGCGTTTTAGAAGGC
>JAFUBE010000724.1 GCA_017460365.1 Eggerthellaceae bacterium | reverse complement strand
TGAGATAATCCGCTTCCCGTCGCTTCCCGCCAGGCCCGAGAGTGCCCCACGTTGGGTCTTGCGGTAAGTGGGGCACTCTCGGGCCTGGCGGGAAGCGACGGGCTAGATGTAGTTCAGCGGGTTCACGGCCACGCCGTCGACCTCCACTTGGAAGTGCAGGTGCGCGCCGAACGACTGGCCGGTGTTGCCGACGAGCCCGATGTTCTGGCCGCGCGTCACCTGATCGCCTGGCTTCACGAACGTGGTCATCGAGTGCATGTACTTGGTCACGATGCCGTTGCCGTGCGCGATGACCACCCAGTTACCGGCGCCGCCGTTGTAGCCGCCGTCGTTGGTCGCGTACAACACCGTGCCGTCATCGGCTGCGAAGTACGGCGTGCCCTGGGGCGCTGCCATGTCGAGGCCTTTGTGGAACGAGTTGTCGAATTCGCGGTAGCCGAAGCCCGACGATTCCGTCGCGGTGGGGCAGGGGTTCGTGAAGTAGCCCTCGCCCATGAGCACCGCCGCGCTCGCCTCGGCGTGCGCCGATGCCACGGCCGCAGCCGCAGCAGCTGCCGCTTCTTTAGCGCGTTTTTCAATCTCGGCTTCTTTGGCTTTGCGCTCTTCCTCGGCCTTGCGGGCTTCCTCTGCGGTGACTTCGGCCGCCTTCTTCTTGTCCTTGTCCTTCTCCTTTTCCTGTTCTTCGAGCTTCGAGGCTTCATCGGACAACTTGGCGACCTCTTCGCGCAAATCGGCTTGCGTTTCCTCAATCTGCTTCATCGAGGACTCGGCGATCGCCATTTGCTGTTCGGCGCGCTTCGCCTGCGTCTCGTACGTGGTACGCGCTTTCTCCAGCTCTTCGCGTGCAGCTTTTTCGTCGGCGAGCAGCTGGCTGCCCGTGTCGGATATGACCGAAATGCGGTCCCACGACGTCATGAATTCATGGAACGAGTTGGTTTGCAGCAGCACGCCGAGAAACGATGCTGCGCCGCCGTCTTTGTACATGCTTACGGCAAACGATGCCATGCGCTCCTGCAGCGCCTCGACGCGCGCTGCTTCAGCTTCCACCTGCGTTGCGGCTTCGTCGCGTAGCGCGATGGCTTCGGCGTACTCGGCGCTCGCCTTTTCGTGGAGCGCGCGCATCTCGTTCAGCCCGGTCTGCATCGCGTCGATCTGCTCGGTGATCGCATCGGCTTCGGCGCGTTTTTCCGCAGCTGTGACCGCGAACGCTTGCGGCGCTGCGAGCGTGGTGCACAGAAGTGCGGCGATGGCGATTTTTCCTATACGAAGCGAGTTTACGGACATACGCTAACCTGCAATCTCTCGTGAATTCTCTCCATCCTACCAGTTTGCGCGCCTGTCTTTCCGTAATATCTCAAACCCCACAAAAGCTCGCGCCAGTATAATGGCGCATGAGGATTGGAGGGGCAGCATGGCCAAGAGGAAGATGACGAAAGCGCAGGCTGCGGCGGCCCGCCACGAGCAGACGCCCGAGTCGATTCAGCGTGCCCAAGCAAAGGAGCGCACCCAGCTCATCAAGCAGTCGGCCCAAGCCGCCCAGAAAAAGGCCAACCAGGTCAGTCTGTTCCGCCTCATCGTGCCGTTCGTCCTCGTGGCCGTAATAGTGATCGCCGCTCTTGCTTTTACCATCGGCCCCGGCCTGTTTGTGGCCCAGTAAAGCGTGCCCCACTTACTGCCAGACCCAAAGTGGGGTAATTTCGCGG
>JAFUBE010000723.1 GCA_017460365.1 Eggerthellaceae bacterium | reverse complement strand
CGCAGCGGCAGCGCGCGGAGCGCGCCTTCTAAAACGCGCGCGACGGAAGCCCTCCCGCCGAAGGCGCCGATGCGCTTTCTCGCGCGTGGATTTTTCTAAGGCAAGCGCAGACCTAAGTCACGAGGGGTGTGAACTGTAACGTTGCACGCCGACTTGCGACGATTTTGCGAAACCAGCTTGCGCGGGCGCGAATCGGGCGTTAGAATGTCAAACACATTCGGACGCTTGGCTCAGCGGGAGAGCATCGCCTTCACACGGCGGGGGTCACAGGTTCAAATCCTGTAGCGTCCACCACGAATATCAGGCCGACCTTCGGGGCGGCCTTTTTACTGCAAAGGAACGCCGATGATTCTCCAGCTCGAGCAGATTTCGAAATCGTTCGGAGGCCGCGTGCTCTTCGAAAACGTATCGCTCAGGCTCGAGGAATACGACCACCTGGCGCTCGTGGGACCGAACGGCGCGGGCAAGACCACGCTGCTCAAAATAATTACCGGCGAGGAAGACGCCGATACCGGTCGCGTGGCGCTCGCCAAGGACGCGCAAATCGGCTACCTCGAGCAGGAAGCCATCGAGATGGGCGACAACCCCGTCTTCGAAGAGGTGCTTTCCTCGCAAACCGACATACTCGAAGCGGAGCGGCGCCTGAAGAAGCTCGAAGGCGAACTCGGCGCCAACCCCACCGAAGCGCAGCTCGCCGCTGCCGGCCGCGCGCGCGACCAGTACGAGATCTTGGGCGGCTACACGATCGAATCGAAGGTGCGCAGCGTGCTGTTCGGTCTCGGCTTTACCGAAAGCGACATGACGCGCCACACGACCGAGTTCTCAGGCGGCTGGCAGATGCGCCTGGCGCTTGCGAAGCTGCTCGTGCGCAACCCCGAAGTGCTGCTGCTCGACGAGCCGACGAACCACCTCGATTTGGAGAGCGTGCGCTGGCTCGAAAGTTTTCTGCGCGGATACGCGGGAACCGTCATCGTGGTCAGCCATGACCGCGCCTTCATGGACAACATGGTCGACCGTGTCGCCGAAATCGACAACGGTCAGGTCGTGCTCTACAAAGGCAAGTCCACCGCCTACCTGCGCGCTCGCGAGCTGCGCCGCGAGCAGCTTCTCGCCGAACACAAGCAGCAGCTCGAGGAAATCGCGCGCTTGGAGGCGTTCGTCGAGAAGTTCCGTTACAAGGCAACGAAGGCCCGCCAAGCGCAGGACCGTGAGAAGAAGCTCGAGCGCATGCGGGCGAACCTCGTGAAGATACCCGACGAGCGCAAGAGCGTGCACTTCAACTTCAACCAGCCTCCGCGCACCGGCGACGAGGTCGTGCGGGCGCGCGGGCTTGTGAAACGTTACGGCGACAACGTCGTGTACGACGGCGCCGACTTCCACCTGTACCGCGGCGACAAGGTGGCGCTTGTGGGGCCTAACGGCGCGGGCAAATCGACCCTGTTGAAGATGATCGCCGGTGCGATCGAACCCGATGCGGGCACGGTGGAATACGGCGTGCACGTGACCAAAACCTATTACGCGCAGCATCAGCTCGAAGAGCTGAACTCGGGCAACACCGTGTTCGAAGAGCTCGACCGCGTGGCTCCGGGCTGGACTATCGCGCAAGTGCGCACGTTGCTCGGGGCGTTCCTGTTCAACGGCGACGACGTCGACAAAAAGGTGAGCGTGCTTTCCGGCGGCGAGAAGAGCCGGCTTGCGCTTGCCAAGATGCTCGTGGCGCCCACGCCGCTTCTGTGCCTCGACGAGCCGACGAACCACCTCGACATCTCGAGCGCCGACGTGCTCGAGCAGGCCCTTCGCCACTTCGACGGCACCATCTTGCTCATCACGCACGACCGGCATCTCATCCGCAGCGTGGCCAACCGCATCGTCGAGGTGAAGCCGGGCAAGCTCACCGATTTCGCGGGCGATTACGACTACTACCTGTTCAAGACCGGGCAGGCCGATGAAGATCGCAGCCAGGTCGACGAATCGAAGGCGGCGGGAGGCGGCAAGTCGGGCACGTTGGCCAACAATTCCGAGGCCACCTCGAGCGTGACCGTGCGCAACCACCGCAAGGAGAAGCGCCCGGCTGCAAGCGCTCCTCTTACGGCCGAGAAGGGCTCGGCCCCGAAGTCGAAAGAACAGAAGCGCCGTGAGGCCGAAGCCCGCAACCGCGCATACGCCGCGCTGAAACACCACCGCAAGCGCATCGCCGAGCTCGACGCCCAGCTCGAGCGCGACAACGCGCGCATGGAAGAGGTGCTCGAGCTGCTCGCCGATCCCGACTTCTACACGCGCGAAGCCGAGACGAGCGACGTCATCGCCGAACATGCGAAGTTGAAACAGCGCATCGAGCGCGCCGAGGAAGAGTGGCTCGCGCTCAACGAAGAGCTCGAGGCCGAGATGGCGCGCCAGCAGGCGGAAGCGAACGCCGATGCTTAACGTCGTGCTCGTAGAACCGGAGATTCCGCAGAACACGGGCAACATCGCACGCACGTGCGCGTGCACAGGCGCGATGCTGCACCTCGTCGAGCCGATGGGGTTTCGCCTGACGCAGCGCAACATAGCGCGTGCCGGCTGCGACTATTGGGACGAGGTGGAGATCGTGCGCTGGTCATGCGCCGACGAGTTCCTCGAGGCGCACGGCTCAGACGAGCTGCACCTGTTCACGGGGCGCACCGCGCGGCTCTACACCGATGCCGCCTATGGCGAGGACGCGTTTCTGCTGTTCGGCCGCGAGAGCTCGGGCCTCGACCCCGAGATCCTCGATCGCTTCTCCGCCCATTGCGTGCGCATCCCCATGCGCGAAGGCCTGCGCAGCCTGAACCGGAGCAACGCCGTCGCCATCGCGACCTACGAGGCCCTCCGCCAACAAGCCTTTCCCCAACTCACCAGCAAGCGCACCCCACTGCCCCGCGTGCCGCCAGGCCCGGACCGGGGCGATGCCGCGGACTACCCCACTTTGGGTCTGGCAGAAAGTGGG
>JAFUBE010000722.1 GCA_017460365.1 Eggerthellaceae bacterium | reverse complement strand
GCCGAGGTCGATGATCGGGTGGAAGGCCTCGAGGCGGGTGCCGACGATTACCTGCCGAAGCCCTTCGCGATGAAGGAGTTCGTCGCGCGCGTCCGTTCGCTTGCCCGCCGCAACACCGATTACGGTGTTGGGAACCTGGCTTTCGGGGACCTCACGCTCGACTCCTCCACGTTCGAGCTCAAAGCGAGCCACGGCGTGCGGTTATCCCACCTCGAATTCGAGCTGCTTCGCACGTTCATCCTCAACCCCGGACGCGACCTGTCCACCGACTTTTTGCTCGGGCGCGTGTGGTCCGACGACTCCGACGCCGATGCCAACACGGTCGCGCTCTACGTGCGTTACTTGAACAACAAGCTCGAAGCGGTGAATTCGGCTGCCACGGTTGTCGTGGGCGAGGGTTGTTACCAGCTTAGCGAAGGCAACCGCTCATGACCCCTCAAGCCATCGCAAAGCTGAGGCGCACGTTCATCATCATCGCCATGGCGAGTTTCTTCGTGGTGATCGCCTTCATGGGGGTCACGACCATCGCGTCGAACGTGCGGGCGGTGGCAAATCAGGCGAACCGCACCATCGACGCGATCGTCGACGCCGGCGGTGAAACGCCCCGGCAAGACAACTTCGGGGACGGGCCTTTCCACGAGGAGGCAAGCTATGGCTTGCGGTTCTTCTCGGTTGCGTTCGACGACGAGGGCGAAGTCACCAATGTCGACTTGTCCCATGTGCGGTCGATCGGCAGCGACGCGGCTGTCGAATTGGCAGATGTCGCCGCCGACCCTTCGTCGATAACGGGGCTCGGCCGGTATGACAACTACCTGTTCAAGGAATCCGAGACAGACGATGGCAGCATGGTGGTGTTCCTCGACTGCTCGATTCAACTCGCGAACCTGCGCGATGTCGTCATAAACACGATCCTGCTGTGCATCGCCGCGCTGGTGGTGACGTTCGTTCCCGTGTTCTTCTTCTCGAAACGCGCGATTCGCTCGGAGATAGAGAACGCGGAGCGCCAGCAGCAGTTCGTCACCAACGCCGGCCATGAACTGAAGACGCCCATTGCGGTTATACGCGCGAACACCGAGCTCACCGAGATGATGTCGGGGGAAACCGAATGGACCCAGTCGACCTTGCGCCAAGTCGACCGACTCGACGGGCTCGTGCGCGACCTCATGACGATTGCGCGCGGCGTGGAACGCGTCTCTTCGGGAGAAGCGCTAGCCGAAGTCGACGTGTCGCGGGTGGTATCGGATGCCGTCGACTCGTTCAAAGGGCCGGCTGTCAACAACGACCTAAAACTCACGAGCGACATCGGCCAGGGAATCGCGCTGCGCAGTAACGACAAAATCGTCGAACAGCTGGTTTGCCTGCTCGTCGACAACGCGATCAAATACTGCGACGCAGAAGGCCACATCGACGTGCGCCTCACCCCTTCTCACATCGGACGGGGCTGCACCCTCGTGGTCTCGAACGATTATGCTGCTGGAGGCGATGTGGATTACAGGCGCTTCTTCGACCGTTTCTACCGCGAGGACGAATCTCATGAGAATCAGACCGGGTATGGCATCGGACTGTCGGTTGCCGAGAGCATCTGCAAGAGCTACCACGGGTCTATCAAGGCATCTTGGAAAGCTGGCGTGATTAGCTTCGCCTG
>JAFUBE010000721.1 GCA_017460365.1 Eggerthellaceae bacterium | reverse complement strand
CTCGAGTTGTTGCGGCTGCATCTGCAGGGGTTCGGTCCTTTCGTTGATGATGAGAGCAATCGTACCATAGCGACTGGTGTGGCATTTCGCGTCAGGCACGAACTACCCCACTTTGGGTCTGGCAGTAAGTGGGGTAGTTCGTGCCTGACGCGAAATGCCACACCAGTCGCTATGGTACGATTGCTCTCACCATCAACGAAAGGACCGAACCCATGCAGATGCAGCCGCAACAACTCGAGCAGATCCGTAGCCAGTTCGCCACGCTGAAGGAGCGCAGCCCGTTCTATGCGCGCAAGTTCGAAGGCATCGACCTGGGCGATGTGCGCACGCAGGCCGACTTCGAGAAGCTGCCGTTCTCCGAGAAGGCCGACCTGCGCGAGGCGTATCCACTCGGGCTGTCCGCCGTGCCGCAGGAGAAGATCGTGCGCATCCACAGCAGCTCGGGAACTACGGGCACTCCGGTCATCGTTCCGTACACCGCGAAAGACGTCGAGGACTGGGCCATCCAATTCGCGCGTTGCTACGAATACGCAGGCGTCACGCCGGCCGATCGCGTGCAGATCACGCCCGGTTACGGCCTGTGGACGGCCGGTATCGGCTTCCAGGCCGGCTGCGAACGGCTCGGCGCCATGGCCATTCCCATGGGGCCGGGCAACACGGAAAAGCAGCTCCAGTTCATGGTGGACATGCAAGCCACCGTGTTCACCGCCACCGCCAGTTACGCGCTGCTGATCGCCGAGGAAGTGGAGAAGCGCGGCCTGAAAGACCAGATCAAGCTCAAGAAGCTGATCACGGGTTCGGAGCGCTCGGGCAAGAAGATCCGCCACCGCATCATCGACGGGCTCGGTGTGGAGTTCTACGACATCTACGGCCTGACCGAAGTCTACGGCCCCGGCATCGGCATCAACTGCCAGCACGGCCACGGCATGCACGTGTGGAGCGACTACGTGTATTTGGAAATCATCGACCCCGAGACGGGCGAGGTCCTGCCCGACGGCGAATGGGGCGAAATCGTGCTGACCACGTTGCAGAAGGAGGGTGCGCCGCTCATCCGCTTCCGCACGCACGACCTGTCGCGCATCCTGCCCGGCTCGTGCGAGTGCGGCCACGACGAGCATCCGCGCCTCGACACGCTGACCGGCCGCTCCGACGACATGATGAAGATTCACGGCGTGAACGTGTTCCCCGCGCAAATCGAGGAAGTGCTCCGCGAATTCCCCGAGCTGTCAAGCGAATACCAGATCCGCATCTCGCACCTCGACCGGCGCGACACGATGCGCGTCTACGTGGAGGCACCGGGCACGGTCGACTGGGTGCAGACGTCGAACGCCGTGGCGGCCCGCATGAAGAGCAAGATTGGCTTCACCCCGCTCGTGAAGATTGTGGAGGTCGGTTTCCTTCCCCGCAGCGAGAAGAAGACCAAACGCGTCTACGACGAGCGCGACTAAAACAGCGCCGCCGCGCCGCCACGGTGTGACACTGTGCGTCAGACACGAAGTGTCATTTTTCGAGGAGGACATGCGGCAAAGCGAGCGCCATCCGAAAAATGACACTTCGTGTCTGACGAAAAGTGTCACACCTTGGCGGCGCGGCGGCGCTGTGTTAGTCGCGCTCGTCGTAGACGCGTTTGGTCTTCTTCTCGCTGCGGGGACGGAAACCGACCTCCACAATCTTCACGAGCGGGGTG
>JAFUBE010000720.1 GCA_017460365.1 Eggerthellaceae bacterium | reverse complement strand
GGCCCTTCTCGGCAGACGCCCCCGACGGAAACGTGAATCTTGCAATGCCTTCTGTGGCAAGCCACACGTGGTAGCACTCGTCGTATGCGTCAAGCGCGGCTTGCAGCTCGGAAATGCGTTTCTGTATGTCATCGGTGACGCTTTTGTTGCCCGACGACGACTGCAGCGATTGCGTCAACGAGATCGTGCTGACGTCGGACGCATCCTGCTTGGCGCTCGTGTAGGTTTCCGCAGATGCCGTCGCCCGAACAGCCGTCGCAGAAAAGAGCACGCCAAGCGCCCCGCCAGCAGTCGTCAAGAGCTGTCTGCGCGTGTACCCGTCACTCTTTTGCTCGTTGCTGTACATGCCGTTCGACCTTCTCTGCCCTTGTTTTCCGCTATCCCGCCTCGACCTGCATTTCCACGTCGACCGGATTTCCGAAATCCCTTCCCTGACCGTCTACCGCGTACACGGTGGCTGTCGCCCGTCCTGCCCTGGCGGCTGGCGCTTCGGCCCACTCGATGCGCCCGCCGGGTTGAACCGGCTCCGAGGCGTACACGAGGTTTCCGCCTTGCACGACCTCGATGCGCTCTGCCATGGCGCCTTCGGCGTCGACCACCACGAAATTGACGCGCAGCATGCCGTCTGCAAGCTCGGGCCTCGGCGACACCGACACGATCATCTCGTCGTTGCCGACAGACTCGAACGATGCACTGGAGCTCTGCTCCGCAGCAGACCCTTCGCGTTCTTGAGAAGGGCTGGCTTCAAAGCAGCCGCTGAGCGAGAGCGCCCATACGAGCGCCGCACCGGCGACGAGGGCTGCGAGGACGCTCGCGGCATCCGCTGCAACGGCCTTCAGGTTGCGCGGACCCGCCTCGCCTGCACCTTTGCGCGTCATCGACGGCGCCAGTTGAGCAGCGCCCCCACGATGGAGCATACCGCCAGCAACGCAATGACAGCAGCCACGACGAAGCCTGCGCCCAGCATATCTCCGGTGGCGGGCATGTCAGAAGCGTCTGCCTTCCCGGGGTTCGTCGACGTCTGCGTGACTTGGTCGACCGGGGTTTTCTCGTTCGCCGGATCTTTCTCAGGATTAATTATCTGATCGGCCGTTTTCACGAGTATCGACGTCGGCGCTTCGCTCGACACGGTGCTGCGAGCCGTCTCCTGCGTCGATATTCCCTGCGTGGACAGCGCGTCGACGGCCCAATACTGCGAGAGCCGGTAGCCGGCCGAATCCGATGCCGTCATGCGGAACGCCGCCCTGCTCGGCTCGACGACCTGCAAAGCCAACTGCTGCGTTTTGCCGCCAGGCTTGACAGCGCGGTTGTATTCCAGCAGCGAGTCGTGAACCGACTGCGTGCTCACGGTCTGCCATGAGAGGTCGTCGTCGGCCTCTGCGCCATGCTTCATAAGCCCGCTGACGGCCGCGACATCGTCGCAGCGCTCCCATGTGATCGTCACGGTGCCCCACCCGCCTTCGATGGAGCCTTCCAGCCGAAGGTCGTCGCCCACGGCGGCTTCGACCACCTGAACTTCCTCGGGGGAGTCGGAGGCGAGCACGTCTGCGTAGGCAGCCGTGCCCCCCTCCGTCTCGACGAGCCCTGCCGTGTTGGCGAGCGCCTTGCCGGCTGGCACGGTGAAGGCTGCGGAAAGCAACGCGGTGCCGAGCAGCGGTGCAAGCGCTACGAGAACGCGAGCGGCGAACGCCAAGCGCACAAGGGCTGCCTTCTCGGCTGCCTCGCGCGCATCGCGCGTCCCGTTTATCTTCTCCGCCGTGCCCATGGCCCGACTCCTTCCCTTTCTCCGCCTAGCGGCCTCTCATGCAGGCGTTAGGCTTCGTGTTGGTGCGTGGCGTCGCCCCGATCGGACGAAACGCTGTTACGACTCGATCTTGAACGTCCAGATGACCTTCTGGATCTCGGTGTCGGTGCCGTACGCCTCATCCGTCGGGTTGTAGATGGCGCCACTCAAGTCGAGGTGCATCTCGTTGTTGGTGCTAGTAGCCTTGCCGATGGTCCAGGCGTTACTGCTAGTGTATGCACTGTTTGCCGAGTCGGTAGAGGCAAGGGCGATATCGTACTTAGTATCCGCAGAGTCGAGCGTGTTCCTCGCCTGCAGCCAGAACTTGTCAGCTACAAGTGCTTCACTGGAATCGGTACTATACCAATTGGTGGATTGTTTTTTAGAATCAAAATCAGTCTTCGAAACCGCATTTCCGATCTTGGAGACTGCCCAACTGTCGATAGTTACCGCATTTGAGCCATGGTTCGTGAACACGACAGCCGTCTGAGACGGAGTGGTGAACACGTATTCTTTCGATCCGGTGCCAGTCGTAGACGCCGGATCGGTAATCGCCATGTACACGGCCGTCGGAGCCGTTACGCTGATCGTACTGCATGTCTCTTGCGTGTCGAGCAGGTTGAAGGTCGTCTCGCTCGACGTTTCCTCGTAGCCCGTTACGTTGGGGCTGTCGGGAATGTCGATTCCCACGGTCTCAGCGAACGCGGGCATCGCAAACATGGCGCTTGCCAAGGCAGTTGCGGACACGGCCGCCATAATCTTCCTTCCCAGGCCCGTTGACTTCGATGTCTTCATGAACATCCTTCCTTTCCGGGCCTCTCGAGGCCCTCTCTTGGGAGCCGCCGGCTCCCCGACTTGCGACTCGGGCGTTCCCGAGCCTTCCGACCGAAAGCCCTGACGCGGCTTACGGTCGCCCCGCCCTGCCCGAGGCTCCCCCGAGCGCGAGCTCCCCGTTAGCCGTTCACGAATATCCGCAACTTTGCGGCAAGGGTGCCCAGCTCGGCATGGGTATCCCTGTCGTAACCCGTTATCGTGGACGTGGCCTCGTAGGTACCGGGCTCGAGGTCCCGGGTAAGGGTGATGTATTGGATGTTCTGCCCGGGCTGTATCGCACCGGATTCGTACACCTGCTCGCCCGTGTCGTCGAGCGTGATGGCGAGCTTCTGGTCGACATGGTTGCCGGGGATGTTGTTGAAGCCTATCTCGCCCGGATTGTTGCGATCGGTCGTCGTGCCACCCTCGAAGACCAGCTTCGAAAGCACGGTGATGTTCATCATGCCCTCGTCGACCTTCGCGTCGAGGTACGCCTGCAAATCGCTGTCGTGGATGCCCGCCAGGCCCTCCCCTGCGTTCGGATCATACCAGGGAGCGTTGCCGGAGAACGTGAGCACGGCCACTGCTACTGCGGCAATCGCGGCTGCGGCAGCCAGAACGGCAAGCGGCTTCTTCGAGCGCTTGCGGGCCATCACCTTGAATGGCACGGCGACTTGTCCACCGAGTTTCTTCGATACGCCCGTCACCACGCAACGGTATTCGCCGGCCTCCGTTATGGCGGCCAGGCGGTCTTTTCTTTCGAGCGGGGCATCTGCGTTGCCGCCGCGGTAATACGCCAACAGGTAGTCGTCGCCCGCGCGCAGCGCCTCCGCAAGAGGCTCGCCGTTCAGCTTGAACACCGGCCGCGCTTCTGACATGAGGTCTGCAAGCCGCCCGCCCTTCTCGCGCCTCTCGCGCAATTCGGGAATGCCGATGGCGAGGTCGGATACATCCCACAAAGGCTTCTCCGGCTTGCTTGCCGAGTCGTTTCCACCCTGCTTTTCCGTAACGTCTGTATTCTGCTGCGTTCGTCCGGAATCAGGGCTGAACAGGTTGCGAACTGACCCATCTGATGAAACAACCGGTGCCATAGATCTGTACTTCCTCGATACGTTCTAAGTGGTTACTATGATTTTCGATTGATGGAATTATATCACTAAACGGTATCTATTTTTACCATTTTGGTAACGATAATTTCCTTTATGAGATAGAACGCCCTCGTCTGCAGGTTACGGACGCGTTGCCGCCGCTCGACGGTGGGAAGAAATCTAGCCTATTTGTTAACTATATTTATCATTGCATTTAACATGCTCCGTAACCTTGGG
>JAFUBE010000719.1 GCA_017460365.1 Eggerthellaceae bacterium | reverse complement strand
TCGATTACAGCTCGACGCGCTCGAACATGTCGCGGCCTACGCCACACATGGGACAGGTGAAGTCGTCGGGCAGCTCGTCCATTTCGACCACGTAACCGCAAATCATGCAGCGCCAACCGTAGCGGGGGCTTTCAGCGGCAGGCGCAGGCGCAGAATCGGGCGCTCCGCCGCTTGCCGCTGGCTCGTAGCTCGAGGCTTTCGGCGGCGTTTTCCCGCCCTTTACCAGGTGATAGTACGCATACGTCATGGGCTGCTCGTCGGAAAGCACCTCGGCGTCTTCCACCTCGCCGACGAAAACGTAATGCGTCCCCACGTCGACCTTGTCGATGACGCGCACGCCGAAATGCGCAACGGAATGTTCGGTCACGTAAGGCACGCCATAGGGGTCGATCGCATGTTGCGTGTCGGCGAATTTGTCGGTGTCGGCGCTCGTGTGGAAGCCGAACCGGCCGATAAGCTCCATCGGGGCGCTTTCAGCAAGCACGCTGGCCTCGAACCGGCCCGCCTCGCAGATGACGCCCGTCGTGAAGTTCTCCTTGTTGATAGCGATGGTTACGCGCGCAGGCGTGGATGTGACCTGCAAGAACGTGTTCACGATGCAACCTGCAACCTTGTCGCCGCCTTTGGCGGACACGACGTAAAGCCCGCAGCTTAAGGAACGGAACGCCTTGATGTCGATGTTTCGAGTCGCCATGGAGCATCCTCTCGTCGCCGGGATTATTGGTCTAGCATACCGCAAACGCACGGACACGACACTGGGTGCCCCACTTACTGCCAGACCCAAAGTGGGGCACTTTCGCAAAAATGCGCTTCAATCAAAGCGCATTTTCTAGAAATTACCCCACTTTGGGTCTGGCAGTAAGTGGGGCAATTAAGCCACCTTCCCGAATGCGGCCTCTTCGAGGCCTGCTTGCGCGAGCAGGGCGTTCAAGGGCACCAGGCCTGCTGTCAGCTCTGTGCTGGTTACAGAGCCGTTTTCCAAAACGAGTCGTTCGATGTGCGATTTGACCTCGGGTGCAGTGCAGCAGGGATAGTCCTTCGCGCGGAACTTGCGGATCATCTTGTTATATTTTTCAGCCTCTTTGGCCGCTTCCGCGAATTTGAGCGTCAAGCATTCTGTGCCGTTCGCGGCCTTATCCAGTTCGCCGGCAAGACCCACGAGCGCCTCGGCCGCCTCCGCGCGCAGCTTGACCGCCCGCGCGAAATGGGCCATGGCGTCGGCACCGTAATCCGAGAACGCGAGCCTCCAGCGAAGCGATTCGCCGTTCTTGTCGTGATTGCGCTGCTTGCGGGGCCGTTCCCTTTTCTCAGGCGCGTTAATGTAGTTGTCGTAGCGTGATATCGCTTGAAGCATCTCGAACATGTGACTCGTCCTCTCCTATAGCGTGCGCGGCCATTTCCGGAATGGCGGCTGTATAGAACACGATTCCAGCGAGGAAAAGCTTTCGGGTTTTTGGTAACAATGGCGAACCTTTCCGCCTAAAGCCTGCAAAGCGTCCGCGCCGTATAATGCTCCCATGCCGTCAGAACCCGTGAACATACTCGGCTGCGCCGACCGCGCGGCGTTTCGTAACTGGCTTGCCGACAACCACGACAGTGAACCCGAATGCTGGATCGTCGTGAAACGAGGCCGCCCGACGGGCGACGGCGCATTCTACTACCTCGACGCCGTCGAAGAGGCGCTTTGCTTCGGGTGGGTGGACAGCGTCCAGAAGCCGATCGCGGGCGTGCGCATGCAGCGCTTCTCGCCTCGCAAGCCGCGCAGCCCTTGGACCGAGCTCAACAAGGAACGCGCCCGCCGCCTCGAGCGGCTCGGCTTGATGACCGATGCCGGCCGCGCTGCGCTCCCCGCCATGGGGCCGCGGAGTTTCCGCATCGACCCCGACATCGAGCGCGCCCTGAAGGACGCCCGCGCCTGGTCGAAATTCAAATCGTTCCCTCCGCTCTACCAGCGCGTACGCGCCTATAACGTGGCCTTCTACAAGAAGCGCGATCCGCAGCAGTACGCGAAGAGCCTGCAGAACCTGGTCGCCCACACCAAGCGCGGCGAAATGTTCGGGGAATGGAACGACTACGGCCGCCTGTTGTGAAGGCGACTGCCCTTCATTCGAGCGAGGCTGCGGCTTCGCGCAAATCGAGTACAATGCACCTCGTTAATCGAAACGGGCCGGGGGCTGCGCAACGGCACAGCCTTTGGCGTTATGAAAGGTTGGTGACCGCATGAGCCAGGAACAGCGTATGCTCATGATGCGCGGCATGGGGGCGTTTGCCGCCGTGCTCGTAGTGTTGTTGATAGTGGGAACATTCGCCGATTACCAGATCGCGCAGGCCGTCTATGCGCCCGACAACCCCGTCGTCGTTTTCATCTCGACCCTGGGGCTCCTCCCGATGTGCTACCCCGCCTGCTTTCTTTTGGGCGTGCTCGTCGAGCGCTCCCTCGCCAGCCGAAAACCGCAGCTGCTGCGCATCGCGGGCGCCGTTTTGTGCGTGGCGCTTGCAATGCTGTTCGGCGCGCTCATCACACGGGCGGTCCTTTCGACGCGCGATGGCTTCGGCGGGATGTTCGGCGCCGAGCCCCCCGAGCTCGTTCGCGCGGGCATCGGAGCCGTCGTCGGCGCGGCTCTGTGCGCACTGGGCTTCCGCGCCGGCAAGGCCAACGACGCCAAGGATTTGGCGCGCGACACGATCGTGGTGATCGTAGTGCTGGTGGGTTCGTTCCTGCTCGTTGAAATCGTGAAGAACTTCATGACGCGCCCGCGCCCGCGCCTCCTGTTCGCGGGATACGAGGGCATCGAGTTCTGCCCTTGGTATCAGAAGAATTCCAGCGCCGCGGAGTTCATGGCCGCCTACGGAATCGGAACAGATGCCTTCAAGTCGTTCCCCAGCGGCCACTCGGTTCAAGCGGCCGCCATTTTCACCGCCTTCTACGGCTTGAGCCTTGTCTACCCGCGCCTGCGGGAGAAGCTCGGCCTCGTTCTCGTAATTGGAATCATCTTCACCTTGGTCGTCATGGCCTGCCGCATGATCTTGGGCGCGCACTTCCTGAGCGACGTTAGCATGGGCGCGCTCGTAAGCGTCATCGCGTTTCTCGTCCTGATGGCGTTGCGAAAGCCCCGGCAGCAAGGGAAAAGGGTGCCTTTGCCTGCATAAGCTAGTGTTGCGTTCGGCAAATAACTGCCCGCCAGACGAAGGATATTCGTTCCGTGGGGCGCGAAAGAAATCGAAGGCGCAAGGCGTAGCTACTTCAAGATTTCTTGAACGCTCCACGGGGCGAATAGACGAGTCTGGCGGGCAGTTATTTGGCGAACGCAGCGCTAGGCACAGCGGAAGCGACGTTCGCCGGTCGGGCGCGAACAGGGCGAAGCCGTCCATGTCGATGGGAACGCCGCCGATCGTCTGCTCGTCCAGGTAGGTCTGCGCCAGCCGCGTTATAGTGCGCAACACCCTCTGCTTCGGGAAGCGCCCGTTCCGCCGGGACCATGAAGTCGGCCACGTCGCGCACGAGCACGCCCATGCAGTCGCGTATCTCGATTGATTCGCCGAACTCACCCCCGATTCGGCGAATCGCGGGCTCGCACTCCCACGACAGCCCATCATGGGAGCGCCGAGCTGCGTGATGACTACTTTGTCCATGGCGACCTACCCAAGCATGCGGCGGTCGACTACCATGTCGCCAACGCTCCACGCGGGGATGTCCGAGAAGCGTATGTATACGCGCCCAGCCGGTATGTCGAGCACCTCTTGCAGCGCGCAAGCGACGTCGAATGCGAGCGCCCCGTATCCTGCGTGCCTCTCGTTGGCGAACATGCTGGCCTCGACATAAGCGAGCGGCTCGTCGCCGCCGGCGAGCCACAAACGTGCGTCCCCTTCGAAAGCCAGCAGCAGCCCCGACTCGCTCTTGCCGGGCACATGCGCTATGGCCTGTCCGATCCGCTCCTTCAGCTCGGCTTCCTGTTCCGCAGATATGGGCACGTTGGCCCTCGTCACGACGAACGGCATGGTCACTCCCCCTCCAGGCTGCCTAAAAAAGTGAAGTTAGTGACCATACTTTCGCCAGCATCAATCCGGGTTTAGCTAAAGACCAGGTCATTGGAATTCTGACTAAATCCGAAGAGAAAGTATGGACACTAATCTCGCTCGCCTTCACTTTAGGGCAGCTCATTTGGACGGCCTCTTCCGCCAGCGGCTCACGGTGGCAAGCAGCACGTCGGCCACCTCCTGCTCCTTCATCTGATAGGTGTGGCCGGTGCGCTCGACGAACACGAGCTCGTTTTCAGCCGCCGTGGGCATATGCGCGTTGATGTTCTCGAGGAACGCCGCAGGGTCGCCTTCGGTGAAGTTATCGTAGGTGCCCACGAGCAGCATGCCCGCGTGCGTGATGGCCTCGGCTTGCGAGAAGTCGCCGTGTGCCTCGGTATGGGCGTTGTTGAGCGTGGGCTCGAACAGCCACTGGTGGGCGGTGCGCGCCACGCACGGCGCCCAACCCATGAGCGCGAAGGGCAGCATCTCTTCGGCACGGCCCGTGGCCATGTAGTCGCGCACGATCTGCTTTTCGCGTTCGGTGGTGCCGCTCGTCATATAGGTCATGTTCGCCGGGGAGAGCAGGATGAACCGCTCGACGCGCGGGTCGTGCGTCTGGCTCAGATAGCGGATCACCTTGTTGGCGCCGAGCGAGTGCCCGCCCAGGTAGACGCGCTCGTATACGCGCTGTTCCGCCCAGTCGACGTAAGCCTTCACGTCTTCGACTGCATCGTTGAAATCTTCGGTCTGCGAGCCTATCACCACGCGCTCGCCCGTGCGCCAATCCTCGGTTTCTATCTGGCCGAAAGCATCGCAGGTTTGCGCATATACGAAGTCGATGCCGCCCGAGTTCAACGTCTCGCCGAAGTTCACGTAAAACGGGTTGGAGTAGAAGTTGCCATGGATGCCCGTGATGGCTATCACCACCGTATCGCTGCCGCCCGCCGCGCCGAACAGCACGCCGTCGAGCAGCGGGCCCCTCTCGGTTGCGACCTTTAGTTTTGCTGGCATGTAACCTCCATCTGACAATTAGGGGTCTGACCCCTTTTTGCCGCCTTGCCGAAGACGCAGCGGTGCTGGTGCGACGAATAGCATGCGTTGCAGGAGATGCAGGCGGACTCGTCGAGCTCGCCGCTTTGCAGTTTGTTGGGAAACGCGGGGTCGAACAGGAGGGGCCGCGAAAGCGAGAGCAGCTCGACGCCCGTCTCGTCGAGCACGCGCTGCATGGCCTCGCGGCTGCGCAGGCCGCCCACGAGCATCACCGGCACGTCCACCTCGGCTGCAAGTCGTTTCGCGAAGGGCGCGAAGTACGCCTCGCCGCGCCCGGCCCGCACGCCGGCCACGCTCGTGCCGTTGCCGCTTGCCTCGATGGAATCGACTCCGGCGTCTGCGAGCAGCCGGCACAGCTCAAGCGCCCCCTCTTCGTCCAAGCCGCCCGGCGTGAAGTCGTTGCTGTTCACCTTCGCGCAGATGTGCAGCTCCGGTTCCCGCTCGCGGATGCCGCGCACGATCTCGCATACGATGCGGGCGCGGTTCTCGGCTGAGCTGCCGTACTCGTCCGCGCGGTGGTTCACGGCCGGGCTCACGAAGCGGGAGAGGAAGAAGAAGTGCGCGACGTGCACCTGCACGCCATCGAAGCCCGCCGCCTTGGCGCGCGCGGCCGCGTCGACGAACCATCGCTCGACTCGGCGGATCTCCCCGACGGTCATCCCGTCGGGCTCGACCCGGCGCCCGTCTTCGCGGTAAAAGCCACCGAGCGCCAGTTGCGCCAAGACGGGAACACCTTGCGCATGCACCATGTCGACCAGCTTCGCATACTGCGGCACGAGCGCGTCGTCGTGCAGGCGCATCATGCCGCCGAAGGAGCGGTCGTTTCCCGCCACGCTCGTGAAGCCCGTAATGGCGAGTCCCACGCCGCCACGCGCCAACTCGTCGTAAATGCCGTAAGCCGCCTCGTCGATGCCGCCGTCGGGGGCCGCGATGGCCTCCCACGTGGCCGAGCGTACAAGCCTGTTCTTCAGGCGCAGCCCGCCCATTTCGACGGGCTCGAACATCTGCCTGCCCACCGTTTCACCAACCTCTCCGTTGCCTTTTCCCGATGCGAAAGTCTAGAATGCGAACAGCAGATTGCTAGTACGCAGTTTTTTCTTTCCATGGGAATATGGGGGGGCAGATGGGCGAGGGGCGCAAAGTCGAATACCCGATAGACGGGCAGATGGCGGACTACGCCGAGGACCGTTGCCCGATCCTCTACGCGCTCGACATCGTGGGGCAGAAATGGAAGCTGCCGATACTGTGGTACCTTCACGAGGCCAAGGCAACGCGCTACCTGGAGCTCAAACGGCGGATACCGGGCATCACCAACACCATGCTTACCAAATCGCTGCGCGAGCTGGAGGATGCCGGACTGGTCTCGCGCCATAATTACGACACCGTGCCGCCCAAGGTCGACTACTCCCTCACCGAAGACGGCGAGGCGCTGCTGCCCGCCCTGAACGAGCTCTACCGCTGGGGCGAGGCCCGCATGCACGCGTCGTGAACACGCGGGCGAGGCAAACTTGTTCCTGCGAGCGCGAAACCCCGTCCCCCGATGTTGTGCTTCAGACAGAGCGTGGCCCGTTCGCTCGCGCGGGCGGTCGTCGCTTCGTTCGGTCGTCGGAATCGTCGGTTTGGCACGATTTTGCCGTCGGCCTGACGCGGCGCTTCGGAGGCGCCGAAGCGATGACCTGGGGTTTTTGATTTTCCCCCAATGCGGCACCCTCCGAAAATCGTGCCAAAGCCCCATTTTCGACAGAATCGGTCCGGCTTTCTGTCGGAAACCCGGGTTTGGCACGATTACGGAGCGCTTTCGGGCGTCGAGGCGCAAGCGCCCCCTTTGCGCAGGCACCCCGCGGGCCAGGCCTTAGCACAACACGGTAATGCCGGCAAAACGAGCGGAGATGAAGGATCCCTGCCGAGCACAGAAGTCCTGCCCCCAAGAACCCGTGGTCTTTGAAGCGCCGCGCCGAGGTCCCATTGCGCGGATATTAAATATCTTGTATCTTTTCAGAAACAATCGAATATTAAGTATTTTGAGTGAAAGCCGAATAGTAATGTGGACCAACGCGTATTCGAGACAAGATGTCGGAGCGTTCCTGCGCGATGCACGACGCGAGCACGGCATCAGCCAACAGCAGATGGCTGCCAAGCTCGGGTTCTCGCCCGTCACGCTCTCCGCCCTCGAGACCGGCAAGAACGTGTCGGCCGACAAGGTTGAGCGCTACCTGCAGATGCTCGGCTTCCGCCTCGTCGTAGTCCCGAAAACCGCCGATGTGGAGGTGCGCGAATGAGAGCGCTCGAGGTCTGGCTGCAAGGCGAGCTTTTCGGGCGTATATCCCAGACGCGCGCGGGCGGGCGCTTCGCGTACGACCAGAGCATTGCAGGCGCCAACCCAGGAACGCCCCTACTGTCGCTCAGCATGCCGGCCAAGGCGCGCGCGTTCGGCGAGGCGAAAACGGCCAACTGGTTCGAGGGCCTGCTCCCCGAGGGGCAGAGGCGCGACGAGGCGTGCAGGCGGTTGGGACTGAGCCCCCACGACCGGCTGGGGCTGATCGCCGAAATCGGCTGGGAGTGCGCCGGCGCCGTGCGCGTGCTCGAAGCGGGCGACGAGCAAGGAAGGACGGAAAGCTACGAGCCGGTCGCAGAGGATGCGCTCGCAGAGATGCTCGACGACCTCCCGTCGCGTCAGCCCACGCCGGGAGCGCGATTCGTTCCGCATGTCGCTCGGCGGCTACCAGGACAAGCTGTGCGTCGCCATGCCCCGACTTGAAAGTGAAGACGCGCGCGTCGGGGCAGATGGCGTGCTCGTGCCGCGTGGCGGGGCGCCAAGCACCCACATCCTGAAACCCGAGCCCCGTCGTACCCGGGTGCCGACGAGTCCGAGGCGTGGGCGATGACCGCGGCCTCCCGAGCTGCACGCTGTTCGAAGGCAGCCCTGCTCAACCTAGAGGGCGGACCGGCGACACTCGTGGTCGAGCGCTACGACCGCATCGGCAACGGTTGGCCGCGAGGCGCAGCCCGCGTACACCAGGAAGACGCTTGCCAGGCGCTCGGGCTCCCGCCGCACCGCAAGTACGCCTCGCGTCGCGCCTTAGGCGACGACCCGACCTACAAGGGCATAGCCGACCTCCTTGTGCGCTACTCCGTCGACCCCGAAAGAGAACTGTCCGAACTTTTGCGCCAGCTCGTCGTGAACCTGGCCCTGGGAAACTGGGACGCGCACGCGAAGAACACCTCGCTTCTCTACGAACAGCTTGCCGTTCCCGCCGTAGCCCCGATGTACGACGTCGTACCAGTCGCCGAGATCGAGCCCCGGACCACGGTGCTGTCCATGCGGGTCGGCGAGTCGCTCGATCCAGCCGCCATCACGAGAGGACTACTGCTTGCCGAGGCGGAATCGTGGGGGTTGGAAAACGAGCGCGCGAATTCCGTCATCGACGAATGCGAGGCAAACATCGAACGGGGACTGGACACCGCTCGGAAGCGCTACCCCACCGCAGCCGAGCACCACGACGCCAACGCGCGCAGCAGATTGCAACGGCTCGCGCGATTGTAACCCCAGCCCAACGCGAATAGCTAAGCTTACATGAGCACCGTCTTGACACCCCGATCGTCGACAACGCATGGGGACGGGCAAACGTGTTCTTGTCGAGCACGAAAGCCCCTTCCCCCAGCGCTCATGCCCCTCTACTGCCACACCGCCCGCCTGATTGCGGGATAGTCCTTCTCAACGAGTGTGGCGAGGTGCATGACCGCCTCGACGCCCCCGGCTCCGCCGCCCTGCACCTCGAAGGGGTTGGAGCAGCTCGCCACGACACTGCCGCCGTCGAGGTAGAACCGGGCCCAGCGGAACCGCTTGT
>JAFUBE010000718.1 GCA_017460365.1 Eggerthellaceae bacterium | reverse complement strand
TACAACGACGACGGGCACGCGACGGAACGGGCTGTTGACATACTCTTCAACGGCGCCGACTGCCCGCGCCCGGAATGGTTGCCGGAAGTCGTCGGCTCACCTGAGCCAGACGGCAGGATCAACGTCCTCGTGGCACTTGACAACAAGCTGAGGATGTCGGCGGTGCAGGCGCTTTACATGCTGCTGCAAAGTCTCGACCCGAGCACCCATCGAGTTATCATTGCCGCACACAGCTTCCATCTATTCTTGGAAGAAAGTGAGCGTTTGTTCCCGGGCGTTCAGGTTATCTTTGCGAAGCTCCTGGCCGACAGATCGTTGATCAAGAAAGAACAGAGCGATGATTTCTATCAAGGGCAGTTTGACAATTACTTCCCTGGCATGCATTTCGATCAATACTACAACCTGAAAAACCACGAGGGGTTTCTCGATACCATCGTGTCTCATGTCTTTCCCGACATCGAGAAGCACTGGCATTTCAGTTGGACGGAGAGGCTCAACGAGGGAACGGTCAGCGAACTGATTCAGAGCTATGAGGAAGTCCTGATTTATTGCCCGAGGAAAGACGAATTGCCTGAGTCCTTGCTGGATGCCGGCGCGCGGGCGGTGACTCCCCGAGATATTCGAAACGACGCTCGGCATCGCATGACCGTTCTACTCATCACCGGCATTGATTCCACGAACTATGCCTTGGCCGCTTGTGCTCAAGAACTTGTCGCGAGGGGGCACAAGATCATCGTGGCGACGGGCAATCCGAGAAACGCGACGAGTGCCCGCATGTTCGTCGAGGCGGGGTTGGATCTTGTTTCTTTGGGAGCAATCGATTCCGGCGCGATGAATTTTGTTGATCTCGCAATCGGTTCGCCTATAAAACCGTCTCGTCACAGCCGTCTCTATCGAATGGTTTTGAGGTATAACATACCGCTGTTCGCATTCGCAGGTCTTTTCTCGTCTATCGCGATGCGCATCAATCCTGACTTTCTGTTCACTTTGGGCGAGAGCAAGATGAGAGAGCTTAAGGCTTACAACCTGAAATACAACTGCGTCGCGATGGGCAATCCGCAATACGATTCCCTTTTGAAACATCGGCGCGATGGCGAACGAAAGCCAATCAAATCTGTCCTTATTGCCGAGCAAGGTGGCTATCCCTATGGCGAAAAAGGGAAGCGTCAGCTCGCTGAAACGCTTATGCGTATCGCGAGAGACAACAAGAGCATCGAATTTGCAATCAAACCCCGCTACAACCCCGACGATGGCGGGAAGGTGTTCCACAACGTTTCCGAGCATCTGTTCAGCTTCCTTGGCGATGCACCCGAGAACTTGACGCTGTTGACCACGCACGAGAAGCTCGAGGACATCATCGTCAACTACGATGCTTTCATCACCATGTGGAGCACGGCCTATTTGGACGCGGTTATGTTGAACATACCGCTGCTGCTTATCGATGGCTTTGATTCGGTAGACGTTTTCGATGTTCGCTCGCAGCGAGTTAGTGAAGCGTACGATCAGCTCAGGGGCACGGGGTGCCTCCATCATTATTCAGAGCTCAAGGGGGACATCACTGACAAGTTCCGCCTGGTTGACGAAGCGTATGCTGCGGATGAAATATATGCGCTCGGGAAGCCTTGCGCACCTCGGGTTGCAGATTTCATGGAGCACGTATATGGCTCTTTGGTGATTCCCGAGTTGCGCATTGCAGACGATTTCGCCTGTAACGAAAAGGAATTCTATGAAAAGTTCGATTCGCTACGTCTCGTTGATGCGGGTGATTCAGATTACGAGGTGAAGCGTCGCTATCGCGACATGCTCAACACGCAACTTCAGGAAATTGTCTATCAGAACCGATGCATGGGTGCGGTTCTCGATTTGAAACCGCTCGAGCAGCTTTACGACCTCGATCTATCGGGGGTTACGTTGGAAAACCTCGGCGAATTCAACGGGGGCATGCGTCGCATGATCGCCGAGTGCTTCTCGGACATCAGGATGGCTTTCTTCGACAGCGAGGAGGGTCGTAACGCCATCGAAAGCGATGCCATTTTGCAGGATTTCTACTTTGATTGGCTCTACGCCGCCGAGCGTTATGATGAAATCGAGAATCCTGTCGTAGAGCATCTGCTCGTGCCCGAGAGTCGCGAATACAATCTCGCGCGCGTCGCGCTCAGGCGGCATCGGATTTCCAAGGCCTATGACCATCTCTTCGAGTTTTTGCGCATTTCCGAATCGCGCGACGTTGTCCAGTTGCTCAAATGCAAGCGTTTGAAAGCGAGGACGAGGCCATTCCGACGGGGGTTGATGAAGCCGTTCTATTTCCGTCGCTTGCTTCTTGCGGAGAACAAGCGGGCCGTTGAATACGTTTACGGGGAGATTGACCGGAATCCCCTCCTTGCCTACAACGAAGCGCGCCAGCTGCGCAAGGCGGGTGATTACAACGCCTGCGTCTTGCTGTGCGACCAAGCGCAGCTGCATTATTCTGCGAAGGGATGGAGACGCTCGTCGGTGACTGGAACAGCAAAGCTCTATGTGAAGAAATTGTTCTATTACTTGCTTGAACAAGAGCGCGAGAAAGCCTGCGACGCCTTAGAGGGCGTATCGTCGAATGATGAAAATGCGCTGCCATGACGAAGCGCCTGCTACAGAATTGCAGATGATGGGGCATTGCGGCCGATGGAGCGTGGCCGCATGCTCCCTTGGGTAAAGAATTGCTAGTCACTGTCGTTTTCACTCGCAAGTTTGAGCGTGGTTGTTTGCGGAGGCCCCGGCCACTGGGGCAGACGTCCCGATACGAGCGACGGAAGCGTCTAGGAACGTTACCTGCTCCCGTTCCTCGCCGAGGAAGCGCGAGGCAAAAGCCTCTTCGGCTGCGTTCTGTCCGGGGTTGACTGGGAGTCGTTGCTGGATACGGCAAGGATGCGGTTTTCTGGGAGAGTCTCCGACGATCGCAGCTTTCCGTGATGGTGATGTGCGGTTCTCGACTTGAAACTTCCTCTTGAGATAGAGTTAACTGCGGAGATGGGAACCGTTCGGATGGCTCTAAGCGAGAGATCGGATGGAATGAAAGGGTTACCGGAAAGAGACGGCAAGGTCGCACTACTGCGCGACACCGCGTGCTCGCTCGTGCTTGGGGCTGTGCTCGCGGTCACGACCGCGGGCTCTTTGGCCACGGTCGGCGTGCGCGAGTTGTCGTTCCTCGCGCAGTCTTCGCATCGGGGGCTCATCATAGCTGCGGCCTCAGGTGTCGTGTTAGCCGTCGCAGCGCTCGTCTGCTACGCGCTTTTGCGCAATGCCGGGCGTCTGCTCTCATGGGCCGACGCCAAAAACCCGCTGGCTTCCGTGCCGCTCGCTTTCGAGAGGCGCAGCGTGCTCGTTGCGTTCGCCGTGATATTCATCTGCTGGATTCCCTGGATGGTCTTGCAGTACCCGGTCGCCATGAACGGCGACACGTACAACCAGCTCTACCAGTTCCAGACCAGCTCGCCGACGCTTTACTCGACCGAGGGCACGATGGTGGACGCGAGCTATGTCGACCACCATCCCGTGTTCGACACGTTGCTGTTTGGGGCGTTTCTCTCCTTGGGCGATGCGGTCGGCTCGCAAAACGCCGGCTTGTTCGCGTACTCGGTGCTTCAATGCGCCCTCATCGCAATGGGGTTGGCGCTCGTGTGCTGCTACCTCGAACGGCTCGGCGTGCCCAAGCTGTTCCGCCTCGTTTCGCTCGCGTTCTGCGCCCTTTTCGCGCCGCTGCCGCTTTGGTCTGCGGTCATGGTGAAGGACGTCATCAATGCGGCCGTGCTCATTTACTTTGCGCTGCTCGTCGCCGAAGCGGTCCGCTCGCGCGGGCTCCTGTTCGATTCGAAGGCCATGGTGGTCGCCTACATCGTGCTGGGGTGCCTGTGCATCCTCACCAAGAAGAGCGGCGTGCTCGTGGTCGGCGCATCAACGGTCGCGCTGGCGCTGTATCTGCGTTCGCGTTGGGCGGCCCTTGCGGTGGGGCTCGCCGTTCCTCTCGTCGTTTGCTTCGCGCTTCTGCCCGCGCTCGTGTATCCGGCCATCGGCGGCGTGGCTCTCGGCGGCAAGCAGGAGGCGTTTGGGTTCGCGCTCCAGCAAGTCATCACCGCGATGAGCGAAGGCGACGACTTGACCGACGGGGAACGTGAAGCGGTTGCGGGCGTGCTCGATATCGATCGAGCTCAGAAGAGGTACAAACCGAGCATCGCCGATCCGGTGAAGAACAGCGCGCTCGACGATGCGGCTACGGGCGATTACCTGCGGTTCATACCCGCGTATTTCTCGATAGGCCTGCGGCATCCCACGGCGTACACCGCCTCTGTTTTCCACATCGCCGGAACGCTCGTCACGCCGGGGCGCACGTTCACGTTCGCCGACACGCCCGAGCAAGAGGAATCCTGGGTCGACACGTTTGCAAAGGCCGACGGGAAAGGCGAGCTGCACCTCTCCTTCGACAAGCCCGAGCCCGTCGATTCGTGGATGAAGCAATTCAGCAGCGCATGGCGCGACCTCGTTCCCAAGCTCGGTCCTTTGCAGCTCTTCTTGAGCGTGGGGTTCTACGGGGGCTGGATTCCGCTCATCTGCCTGGTCGTCTGCCTTTTCAACGACCGACGCTATGCCGTGGCCCTCGTGCCTGCCCTCGCCGTCGTCGCCATCATCCTCGTCAGTCCCGCGTCGTCGGTACGCTATGCCATGCCGCTGGCGTATGCGACGCCGCTCATGCTCGGTTTGATGTGCGCGTCTTTGCGCGTAAGGGCAAAAAGGCTCTCGCCAGATGCCGCGTTGCGTGCGAAGGCGGGTTCCAGCGAAGCTGAGGGGGAGGTGCCGCGCGATGGCGGCGTTGTCGAAGGAAGCTAAGCGCCTTGCGCGCAACGCCGCCAAGGACGTTGGGCTCGGCAGCGTTGCGCGCGCGTACCGCAAAGCGGCTAAAAACCCGGTCGACATGCGCAAGGTGCTGTTCGTCGAGTCGTCTTTGCCCGGCCCGCCCGATTCGTTTACGCTGCTAATGGATCGGCTTGCCGCAGATGGGGGCTTCGAGTGCAAATTCGTTTCGCTCGGCAAGCATCGCGTTTCCGCTGCCGATTACCTGCGCAACTGCCAAGAACTTGCGCGGGAGGCCGCTACCGCGCGCTTTGTGTTTCTCTGCGATGCTTCCGATGTGGTGAGCAGTTTCCCG
The DNA here is from genome assembly GCA_017460365.1 of Eggerthellaceae bacterium. Lineage (GTDB taxonomy): Bacteria > Actinomycetota > Coriobacteriia > Coriobacteriales > Eggerthellaceae > UBA9715. The sequence goes on along the minus strand of JAFUBE010000718.1, from coordinate 2,052 downwards.
TTGAGACCGGAAACGCGCGTCGTTCAGCTCTGGCATGCGTGCGGGGCTTTCAAAAGGTTCGGCATGAGCACGGCGGAATCGGGCTTCGGTTTGTCGCGCGCCGACATCGAGCGGCATCCCTTCTACGAGAACCTCTCGCTCGTCACCGTGAGCAGCCCCGAAGTCGCATGGGCTTACGTCGAGGCGATGCACCTCGAAGGCCGCGAGTCCGTTGTGCAGCCGCTCGGCGTGAGCCGAACCGATTTGTTCTTCGACGAGGAGTTTCTCGAACGCGCGCTGCGCGACGTGTACCGGGAGGTGCCAGGTGCAGTCGACAGGCGTGTCATCCTGTATGCCCCGACGTATCGCGGGACGATGGGCGATGCGCGCGCGCCGGAGCCGTTCGATATCGCGGCACTTGCGCAGGCGGTAGGGGATAGCTGCGTCTTGCTCGTGAAGCAGCACCCCATGGTGCGTGAGAAGCCCGCCATTCCAGCCGGGTGCGAGGACTTCGCATTCGAGGTGAGCGACGCATTGCCCATCGATGAGCTGCTTGTGGCGTCCGATGTGCTCGTAACCGACTATTCTTCGGTAATCTTCGAGTTTTCCCTGCTCAATCGCCCGATGGCGTTCTATGCGCCCGATCTCGACGAGTATGTGGACGACCGCGACTTCTACTACGAATACGGCGAGATAACGCCGGGTCCCGTGTTCAGGCGAAGCTCCGATCTAATCGATCACCTCGCGACGCTTGGGCCTGTACCTGACACGCGCGGAGTTACCGAATTCCGCGAGAAGTTCATGTCCGCATGCGACGGGCATGCGACCGATCGCATTCTGGCATGGCTCGAAGGGGGAGCGCGATGAGGCCGTATGTGAAGGTTTCGCGCATCGTCTTCAACGCTGTGTATCGCATGCGCTGTGCACGCGCCGAACGTAGGGACGAAGCGGTGTTCCTCTCGCGCCAGACCGATTCGCCGAGTTACGATTTCTCGGAACTTGCGCGCGAGTTCGAAGAGCGCGGCTGGAAGGTCACGATGCACTTGAAGAAGGTGCGTGTCCGGAACCTGCCGGCATACGTTCGCCACGTGCTTGTCGAGATCGGGTTGCTTGCCCGCTGCCGCGTAGCGGTCCTCGACCGATACGACCCGGTTGTCAGCCTTCTCGACTTCGAATGCGATGCGCCTTGCGAGTCCGATGCCGTGAATTGCGAGTTCCCGTCTCGTCCGCTCGTCTTGCAGCTCTGGCATGCCTTCGGGGCGTTCAAGAAGTTCGGCTATCAGACGAACGACACTCCCGAGGGGCACTCGTTTGATTTCATGCGCGATTACAAGATCCACCGCAACTATTCCTGGGTCGTGTGCTCGGGCGAAGGTTGTCGCGCCGCGTTTGCCGAGGCCTTTGCCTGTCCCGTCGAGCGCGTCGTCGCGCTGAGACGACCTGAATATGCCGAGCTCGTCGCTTTGCGCGAAGATGCCCGAAATCGCGCGAAAGCACATGGACGTCGCAAGGTGCTCATGGCACCGACGCTTCGCATAAACGACGAATCCGCCCACCCGTTCCGCGAACTTTACGAACACCGAGCCGAATTCGAAGGAGGAATCGACGCCGATGTGGTTTGGGCCTTCCATCCGCTCGAAGACGGATTGCCCGCACCTGGCAATGTGTCTGATGCGCTGCTCGACTGCGACGTGGTGGTTACCGATTACTCTTCATTGGTCTACGAGGCGTATCTACTCGGGAAACCCGCGTATTTCTACGTACCCGACATCGATTCGTATCGTGTATCGCCCGGAGTGAATTTCGATCCCGTCGAACTTGCGCCCGCCTTGTGCGCCACCACAGAATCCGAGCTCGCAGGCCTCATTGCCGCTGGCTGCTACCCAACAGAAGAGTTCGAAGCCTTTGTTGCGCATGCCTTCGACGCTCCCGAAACCCCCATCGCCGATTTCGTCCTTTCGAAGCTCTGAAACGAACCAACCCGCCGCCCGCCTCCCGCCGGACCCGAAGCGGGGGCGCTTGCGCGGACCGCCCCACTCGGACTGCCCCACTTACTGCCAGACCCAAAGTGGG
>JAFUBE010000717.1 GCA_017460365.1 Eggerthellaceae bacterium | reverse complement strand
CTGGACGTGGTTGATGATGATCTGCGCAGTGAACGCGCGGCGCACCGACCAGTCAGGATTGGCGGCGGCAATCGCCTTCTCGACACCGCCGATGTCTTGAGCACGGCTGTCGTTGAACGACGTGCCGAAGCTCACGACGAGGATTTCCTTCTCGCTGATGCCATCGGCGTTCAGCGTGTCGTCCGCCTCTGCATCGCCCGTCGGGTCGGCAAAGTAGCCGCCTTCCTTAACCTTGTCCTTGCCCGCATCATCGAGCGCATCCCAGAGGATCTTGGCCGTCTCACAGTAGAAATCGGTCTTTTCATCCCTATACTGCACCTGAATGGCCTCGATCATGTCGTCCACCATCTTGGGCGTCACGACAAGCGTTGGCGTTGGCCCGGCTATAGCCGCCTTGACCGCTTCGACGCTTCCCAGCTTGTCGATTTCGTCTACGTTCTTGACGGTCGTGTCGAACGTGAGAGTCTTCGCGTCTTCGTCGAAGGTGAGATCCCTCTCGCGCCACTCCTGGCTATCTTTACCCAGCCAGGAAGTGGTGATCATGCTCCCATCGCCGAGCTCGGAAACCGGAAGCTCGACTTTCGTGTCGACGATGTCGTACGTGTCGGTCTCTTCGTCGATCTTACCGGCTTTGCAAAGCGCAACCTTGGTGAAGCTATCGTTTTCCATGGTGATGCGAACCTTCTCGCCATCGGAAGACAGCATTGCGCTAGCCGGCCTGAACATCGACACGTTGTTCGTGAGTTCAAGGGTCGTCGACCAAACCGAATAACCGTCGAAGTAGTAATCCCCGCCTTCAGCCTTGTACCAGTCGCCGTTATGCGATTCACTGTAACCGTCGCGGTATTTGACCATGTAATAGATGTCTTCGCCATCTTCGAGCACGCTCTTGTCGACCGGCAGCGCAAACGTGCGCTTCGTGACATTCCCCTGTGCGTCTTTCTCGTCCGTCACAGTCGCGGTCGGCGTTCCGGCTTTGAGCGTCTTATTAGTCGCGTCGTTCTCGTCGAGAATCTCCGACTGCTTGCCATAAGCCATGCCATCGAAACGCTTGATCGTATTGGCCTCGGTAGCGACGGTGATAAGTTGCGCCTGGCCCCCACTCACTACAACGCTAACCGAATCGGCATCGAAGTGATACATATGCAGAACCTCTGCCGTCAGCCCCGTTACCTCGTACGTGCCGTCCACGAGGTCGGCCTGCGTGGCGAGCTCACCAAGCTGCGCGGCTACCAGAGTGTCGTCGGCGTATGCTTGCTTCTGCGCACCCGAAATTGCGGGGGCAAGGCCCACGACGAGCACGATGGACATGATGACGGCCAGCGCCTTCTGGCCCAGCGTCATCTTTGTTGCTTGTGTTTCCATTATTGAAATGGCTCCTCTCACGTCATACGAACAATCGACTTTCGTTTCGGGCTGATTCGCATCCCCCTTCCCGCCGTCTTTTCTCCCCACTCGGCGTTTGCACGCCGAGATTGTTACCGCGATTCAGCGCGGCGCCACGACAACGATGGGGGTTTGCTTCGCGAGAAGGCAGCACCCCGCGAGGTGCGACCGGACGAGCCGTGCGGCTAACCCGCAACGGCTACCGAAGCTCCTGCCATGGATCGTAGCAACCTGCTTCAGCAAACGGATGGTGTTCTGGCTTGGGCCTTGCAGCCTTCACAGTAGCGTCACTGCGCGGGATTCGCACCCGACTTCCCCATGCTCGCTTGCGTATGCGATTCTCAACCGGCGAGCGTTTGCCCACCAGAAATTGCGGTGCCAATAGTAACATTTTGCTGACAGCACTGCAACGTCTGCGGGCATGGTGGGCTGTAACAAAAGCCCCGCTCTAAACCCTCGTAGGGCGATATGCCTGAGGAAACGCGTTTTTACCCCATCGCGGACGCGGTGTGACGCTTCACGTCAGACACGATCTGTCACTTTCGCGATAATGCTTTCT
>JAFUBE010000716.1 GCA_017460365.1 Eggerthellaceae bacterium | reverse complement strand
GTGTGACAGATCGTGTCTGACGTGAAGTGTCACGCTTGACAGCGAGTCGCGCAGGATGTCCATGAACAGTTGCTCCTCTTCCGAACGGGGGCGGTCGCCGCGCCTGATGTAGCGGAGGGCGTTTCCCGCCATGGCGTCTTCGAGCTCGAACGCGCGAATGCCGCGGCGTCCGACGAGCGAGGTGGACGGCACGATGGCGATTCCCAAACCGTCGCTCACGATCTTGAGCGCGAGTTCGGGGCTGCAATCCCGTATGGTTATGTCCAGCTGGGCGCGCGACCGCTCCACCATGCGGTCGATGAGCGGGTCGAAATACGGCCCGCATGTGGGAAGCACGAACGGCACTCCTTCGAGGTTTCTCAAGCTGGCTTTGGCCGCGCCTCGCAGCTGCGGAATCTCGAATTCGCACGACACCGCGACGACAAGCTGCTCGCGGCACAGAAGCTCGATTTCGTACTGGGAAGGATCGGGCGCTATGGGCGTGAGAACGGCGAAATCGACCGCGTCGTTCACGAACAAGTCGTGAAGTTGCTCGAGGTTGGTCATCTCCCGAAGCTCGACCGTGCAGCCGTGGCAGCATTCGTAGAACGCAACGACGGGCGCCGCGAGCAGCGCATTGGCCCGCGACATCGACACCCCTATGCGCAAACGCGTTCGCTTCCGCATGGCGGCGTTGTGGAAGTCGCGCCTCATGCGATCTTCGGCGGCCAGAGCCTGATGCGCGTACCTGATGTAGACTTCGCCCGGCGCCGTCGGGCGCAAAGGCGCCGAACCGCGCTCGAAAAGCTCGGTGCCCAGCTGCCCCTCGACGCGCTTCAGCCTGCGCGAAAGCCCCGGTTGCGAGATGTTCATCGCACGCGCCGCCTTGTTGATCGAGCCATGCTCTGCAATCGCAGCAATGTACCTGAAATCTTCGTTCACGCTTCGTCTGCCTTCAGCCGCCTGGAAGGGTATAACAGATCGGCATAATTATTCGCATTAACAAATCTTCTCATATGAGTATATTTACATAAGGAGCGCAGACAGCGCAAGAGCAAAGGAAGGACGAAGCCCATGGAAAAGATCTACACCGCAATCGGCGATTTCTACAACGAGGAAGGCGCGCAGCTCATCGACGTGCCCGCCGACGAAGAAGAGATTTACGCGAAGGTCGAGGAAATCATGAAGACCTGCCCGGCGAGCACCGTGCTCACCAAAGAGCAAATCGACATCCTGCGCGCTTACCTGCCCGCCATCGGCTGCGACGAGGCCACGCGCGACGAGAACTACTCGCTGCAGGGCAAAGGCACCGTTACGAAGAAGGCCGAGGGCTGCGGCATCGCCGTCGAGGCGACCGGCGAGCTCGACGTGGAGAGCCGCTGGGAACAGCACCACGACCGCAAGCAGTGGACCGGTAACATGCAGGTGAAGCGCATCGGCGGCGAAGCGCAGGTGAAGGAGCTCACGTTCGACTTCTACTACCTGTCGATCGGCATCAGCGTGAACAACGAGCCCATCGTGCTGTACAACGAGCACTACACCCGCTCGTTCAACGACCCGTACCACCTGGCCGACTTCAACGGCGGCGGCACCGCCCAGGCTTCGCGCGTCGACATCTCGAAGCATATCCAGTGGGGCTTCTACATGCACGTCACCTGCTCGGTGCGCACCGACCAAGGCACGCGCCTTATATACCCCCAACAGCCTAGCCTCCCCGCCCCCGCCGTAAACTGCCCCATCTACCGCCAGATCCAAAGTGGGGCAGTAGAGGGGGCCGTCTCGTAAATGTGCTGGGTATAGTCGTAGGGGCAATCTCCTGATCACCCCTACGAATTGGTACGCGTTACC
>JAFUBE010000715.1 GCA_017460365.1 Eggerthellaceae bacterium | reverse complement strand
CCCGTGTTGCAAGCCACGGACAAATCGGCAATCGTGGTGTCTTCGGTTTCACCGGAACGGTGACTCATAACGCACGCGTAACCGTGGGTCTTGGCCAGCTCGATGGCCTCGAGGGTCTCGGTTAGGCTGCCGATTTGGTTCACCTTGATGAGGATTGCATTCGCACAACCGAGCTCGATGCCCTTGGCCAGACGCTTGGAATTGGTGACGAACAGGTCGTCGCCCACGAGCTGTACCTTGCCGCCAATGCGGTCGGTCAGCTTCTTCCAGCCATCCCAGTCTTCCTCGGCCATGCCGTCCTCAATGCTGATGATCGGGAACTCCTCGACGAGCGCGGCCCAATAGTCGACCATCTCGTCGCTCGTCAGCTCACGGCCCTCGCCAGCCAACACGTACTTGCCCGTCTCGGCGTTGTAGAACTCGGTCGAAGCCGGATCCATGGCGAACATGATGTCGGTACCAGGCTTGTAGCCGGCAGCTTCGCATGCTTTCACAATGTATTCCAGCGGCTCCTTGTTGGTCTTGAAGTTCGGCGCGAAGCCGCCCTCGTCGCCCACGCCGCCGCCGAGGCCCGCGTCGTGCAGGACCTTCTTCAGCGTGTGGTAGATTTCAGCGCACCAGCGCAGCGCCTCGGCGAACGTGGGGGCGCCGACCGGCATGATCATGAATTCCTGGAAGTCGACGTTGTTGTCGGCGTGCACGCCGCCGTTCAGGATGTTCATCATGGGCGTGGGCAGCAGATGCGCGTTCGGGCCGCCGACGTACTTGTACAGCGGAAGCGCGGCCTCCTCGGCAGACGCCTTCGCGACAGCCAGCGAGACGCCCAGGATGGCGTTGGCGCCGAAGTTGCCCTTGTTGTCAGTGCCGTCGAGGTCGATCATCAGCTCGTCGATGGAGCGCTGGTCGTCGGACTCGAGGCCCACGAGCTCGTCGGCGATTTCGGTGTTCACGTGGTCGACAGCATTCTTCACGCCCTTGCCCAGGTAACGGTCCTTGTCGCCGTCGCGTAGCTCGACCGCCTCGAAAGCGCCGGTCGACGCACCCGAAGGCACCATCGCGCGCCCCATGGCACCGCTCTCCAGCACCACTTCCACTTCAACCGTGGGATTGCCGCGAGAATCGAGAACCTCGCGCCCGAACACATCGATGATCATGCTCATGCCGTTGCCTCCTTCAGGGCCAATTGTTACCAACCAGTTCATGATAGCACGAGCACACAAAACGGGGTGTGCCGTTTGCGCCCTGAGCGACAGCGGCATGCCCGGGCAGGACGGCCGGTGGTCTACGTCGCGTTAGTCGCCGTATCGTTTGCCGCCATTCGCGCGCTCAGCACCATAGCAGCGGGCGTCAAGCGCACTCGCAAGCGCATCGGCGCGGCGGAATAGGCCGATGAAAACAGCAGAGAAAGCAGCTCCCCAAATCTGCAGTCGGCGACGGAAAGACATTCCGGCAAGCGTGGCGCCGCGGGCGATTTGCGCCTTTCGCACCGACGTGAACTCGTCGGCGATGACGGGGATGAAGCGAAGCGCAAGCGAGAGCGTGAGCGCGATGTCGTCGACCGGCACGCGAAGCGCGCGCAAGGGGCTTATGAGGCGCTCAAACGCCGCGAGCAGCGCCGTGGAGGTGGTGGTAAAGCACACGATGAAGCTCGCTGCGACGAGCACAATCATGCGGACAGCAAGGAACAGCCCGTTGATCAGGCCTTCCTGCGTCGGCGAACCGACAACGGCAAACACGACCGCGCAAGCCGCCAGTATGATAACGGGAACGAGCGGCACGAGCATGCGCCTTGCAGGAATGTGCGCAACCGCCGCAGACACGACAGCAACCGCCGCGAAAGCCGCCATTCCCCACCACGTGCGCACGAAGAATACCGCGATCGAGAAGGCGAACAGCGCGATGATCTTCACGCGTGCGTCGCACCGGTGTACCGGCGATTCGCCAGCCACGTATGTATACCCCTGGAAATTCATCCCGACCAGTATACGAGACGCCGGGCGCACCTACCCCGCTTACTACCAGACCCAAAGCGGGGTGGTTTCACGGAAATGCGCCTTTACCGCCACCGTGTGACACTTCTCGTCAGACACGATCTGTCATTTTTCGAGGAAGACATGCGGTACCGCGTGCGCCACCCGAAAAATGACAGATCGTGTCTGACGAGAAGTGTCACACCGCGCACGAATAGGGGTAAAACTACCCACTTTGGGTGGGGCAGGCGCGGCCGGCAACAAAAAGAGCCGCAACGGGCGCGGCTCTTGCGTGCGGTATGTTGCGGAAGGTTATTCGGCCTTTTCCTCAGTCTCGGCCTCGGCTTCGACAGCCTCTTCGGCCGTTTCCTCGACAGCTTCGGCTTCGGTAGCCTCTTCAGCGGCTTCCTCAACAGCCTCGGTGGCCTCTTCGACTTGCTCGACCGCTTCATCGACCTTCTCTTCGTCCTCTTCGGCCTTCTTCTCGACCTTCAGCGGCTTGGCGGCCTCGGAGGTCTTCTTGGCCTTCTTCTTCACCGGCTCGGTGCACAGCTCCATGATCACCATGGGAGCACCGTCGCCCTTGCGGGGCCCGAGCTTCATGATGCGGGTGTAACCGCCGTCGCGGTCGGCGAACAGGCCCTGCTCGACCTTCTCGAAAATCTCGCGCACGAGCTCTTTGTCGTTGCCGAGACGGGCCATGGCCAGACGACGCGAATGCAAATCGCCCTTCTTGGCCCAGGTGATGATGCGGTCGACCTCGGGGCGAATCTCCTTCGCGCGCGATTCAATCGTCTTGATGCGGTCGTTGTACAGCAGCGCGGCCGTGAGCGAACGCTTCATCGCCTTGGTATGCGACGGGTTCGTGCCGAGCTTGCGACCCTTGTAATGATGTCTCATTTTCCCAATCTCCTTTTCGCGTCTGCACCGATTCGGCGCTGACGCGCCGCGGGCGACACGAATGCCGCCCCTACGGATAAACCTATTACAGCTTCAAATTAAGTCCCATCGAGATGAGCTTATCTTTAACCTCTTCGATGGACTTGGCACCGAAGTTCCTAATGTTGAGCAGGTCGTTCTCGGAGAACTCGACCAGCTGGCGCACCGCATGGATGCCCGCGCGCTTCAGGCAGTTGTACGAACGCACCGACAGATCCAGATCCTCGATCTGCTTGTCGAGCTCGGCGTTGCTTTCCTGCCCCTCGGGCGCGAAAATCGAAGCGACTTCGACCTCTTCCTCGCCCTCGACCTCGGCCAGCGCGTTGAACGCGCCCATGTACTGGTTCAGGATGTTCACGGCCTGAAGCACGGCCTCGGTCGGCGTGATGGAGCCGTACGTTTCGACCTCCAGCACGAGCTTGTCGTAGTCGGTACGCTGGCCCACGCGGGTGTTCGTCACGTGCATCGTGCAGCGGCGCACGGGCGAGAACAGCGAGTCCACGTGAATGATGCCGATCGGGTCTTCGGTGCGCTTGTTGCGGTCGGCGGAGACCACGCCGCGACCCACGCCGATGCGAATGGACATCTCGAGCTGACCGCCGTCGGCAACCGTCGCGATGACGTGCTCGGGGTTGATCAGCGTGAACTCGGTCGGCACCTGAAGATCGGCACCGGTGACCACACACGGGCCCTCAGCGGACACATGCGCTACCGCCTCTTCGACCTCGTCGTTGAGGGCTTGGAAGACCAGACCCTTCACGTTCAGCACGATGTCGGTGATGTCCTCGATCACGCCCTCGGCGGTCGTGAACTCGTGCTGGACGCCCTCGATCTGGATAGCGGTCGCGCGAGCACCGTCGAGCGAACTGAGCAGCACGCGGCGCAGGGAGTTGCCCAGCGTGGTGCCGTAGCCGCCCTCGAGCGGTTCCACGATGAAACGCGCAACGGTGTCGTTGACCTCTTCCGTTGTAACTGTCGGCCTCATGAACTCTGTCATGTGTGATAGCCTCCTTAAAAGGTAGCGCGATTACTTCGAGTAAAGTTCGACGATCAGCTGCTCGTTAATGTCGAGGTCGATCTGATCGCGGGTGGGAAGCGACAGAACGCTACCCTGCAACTTCTCGATGTCGACCTCCAGCCAAGCCGGAACCGACACGCGCTCGTTGCTGACCAGGGCGCTCTTGATGACGAGCAGGTCCTTGGCCTTGGGGGCCACGGCCACCAGGTCGCCCGGGCGCACGCGGTACGACGGGATGTCGACGCGGCGACCGTTCACGGTGATGTGGCCATGGGAGACGGCCTGACGCGCTTCCTTGCGCGTGCGGGCGAAGCCCAGGCGGAACACGACGTTGTCGAGGCGCGACTCGAGGATGCTCATCAGGTTCTCGCCCGTGACGCCTTCCTGCGCGAGCGCGCGCTTGTAGTAACCACGGAACTGCTTCTCGAGCACGCCGTAGATGAACTTGACCTTCTGCTTCTCGCGCAGCTGCATGCCGTATTCGCTTTCCTTGCGGCGGCGAGCCGGCTGACGCTTCGACTGCTTGGTGGTTTAACCCATCACCTGCGGCTCGATGCCCAGCTGACGGCAGCGCTTCAGAACCGGAGTCCTGTCAATTGCCATGATGTTATTCCTTTCGAACTAGACGCGACGACGCTTGCGCGGACGGCAACCGTTGTGCGGGATGGGCGTGCAATCTTGGATGCTGGAGACCTCGAGGCCGGCGGCCTGGAGGGAACGGACGGCGGTCTCGCGACCAGAGCCCGGCCCCTTCACGTACACGGCCACCTTGTGCAGGCCGTGCTCCATAGCCGTCTTGGCGGCAGCCTCGGCAGCCATCTGCGCCGCGAACGGCGTGGACTTGCGCGAGCCCTTGAAGCCAACCGTGCCAGCCGACTGCCAGGAGATGACATTGCCCGGCGGGTCGGTGATGGACACGATGGTGTTGTTGAACGTGGACTGGATGTGCGCCGCGCCGACCGCGATGTTCTTGCGCTCGGAACGCTTGACGCGCGTCGTTACCTGTTTCTTAGCCATGTCTGCCTACCCTTACTTGTTCTTCTTGCCGCCGATTTGCTTGCGCGGACC
>JAFUBE010000714.1 GCA_017460365.1 Eggerthellaceae bacterium | reverse complement strand
GAAGGGCACGCTCGACTACTTCTGCAAGGCCGTGTTCGGGCCCGAGCGCAAGACGCGTTTCCGCGCTCACTACTTCCCGTTCACCGAGCCGTCGGCCGAGGTCGACGTGAGTTGCGGTGTGTGCCATGGCGAAGGGTGCCGCATGTGCAAGGGAACCGGTTGGCTCGAAATTCTGGGCTGCGGCATGGTTGATCCGAACGTGCTCGAAATGAGCGGCATCGACCCGGAGGTTTACAGCGGCTTCGCGTTCGGCGTGGGCGTCGAGCGCGTGGCGTGCCTGAAATACAACGTGCCCGACCTGCGCTACCTGCTGCAAGGCGACATGCGCTTCCTGCGTCAGTTCTAGGCTTAGGCTGGGCAACCCCGTAGGGGCGCTTACACCGGCGCCCGCGCCCGAAGGGCGCACGTTCCGAGAAGGATAGAGCAACATGAAAGTAAGTTTGAACTGGCTGAAAGAATACGTCGACGTGCCGGACGACCTGAAGGCGTTCTGCGACCGGCTCGACCTTACGGGCACGGGCGTGGAGGGTGTCGAGAAAACCGGTGCCGCGTTCGACCACATCGTGACCGCTCAAGTGCTCGAGAAGGAGCCGCACCCCGATTCCGACCACATGTGGGTCTGCAAGGTCGACGTCGGCGCGGAAGAGCCGCTGCAGATCGTGTGCGGCGCACAGAACTTCAACGCTGGGGACCATATCGTCACGGCGCTTGTCGGTGCGGAGCTTCCCGGCGACATCAAGATCAAGAAGTCGAAGCTGCGCGGCGTCACGAGTTTCGGCATGAACTGCTCCGAGCGCGAGCTGGGGCTCGGCAACGACCACGACGGCATCATGATTCTGCCCGAAGATGCGCCGGTGGGCATGCCGTTTGCGGAATACGCCAAGATAAGCGACACGGTGCTCGACCTCGAAATCACGCCGAACCGCCCCGACTGCCTGAGCATGGTCGGCATGGCGCGCGAGGTGGGCGCGATGTACCGTGCGCAAGTTGCGCTGCCGATTTACGAGCTCGAAGAGGCGAAGAACAAGCCCAATGTAGGCGAGCTTGCAACCGTTGAGATCGAGGATGCCGACCGCTGCGCCCGCTATACGGCGCGCGTCATCAAGAACGTGAAGATCGGGCCGTCGCCGAAATGGCTCGCCGAGCGCGTGACCGCCGCCGGCGCGCGTTCCATCAACAACGTGGTCGACGCGACGAACTACATCCTGTTCCTGTACGGCCAGCCGCTTCACGCGTTCGATTACGACAAGCTCGTCGGAGCAGATGGCAAGGCGCACATAATCGTGCGTGCAGCCGAGGAAGGCGAGAAGTTCACCACGCTCGACGGCGAAGAGCGCGTGCTGACCGAGGACATGACCGTCATCGCCACGCCTGAACGCGCGGTGTGCCTCGCGGGCGTCATGGGCGGGCTCGATTCCGAGATCACCGAGGAATCCACCACGGTGCTGCTCGAGGCGGCAACGTTCGAGCACGGACGCACGAGCCGCACGAGCCGCAACCTGGGGCTCATCAGCGAGTCGTCGATGCGCTACGAGCGCGGCGTCGACGATAACCCGATCGCCGACTACTCCGCCGCCGCTGCCGCCCTGCTCGCCGAGGTTTCGGGCGGCGTGGTGTGCCCGGGCGTCATCGACGAGTACCCGCGCAAGACCGAGCCGGTCGAGCTCAAGTTCCGTATCCCGCGCTTCTGCCAGATGATGGGCGTCGACGTGCCGCGCGCCGATATCGTCGACATACTCGAGCGCCTCGATTGCGAGGTCGTAGCTCCGGCGCATGCCGACACGCTCGACGTCACGGCGCCGACGTGCCGCCCTGACCTCGAACGCGAGATCGACCTGTACGAAGAAGTGCTGCGCCTGTGGGGCATGGACCTCGTCGAGCCCACGTTGCCGGCGAGCCCCAACCGCGTCGGCGCGCTCACCGAAAGGCAGCTGTTCGAGCGCAAGGTGAACCGCGCCATGACCGCCGCCGGCTTGAACGAGACGACCACGTATTCGTTTGCCGATCCCAAGGAACTCGAAATGCTGCGCATGTCGGGCGAGGGCTTGGGAGAAGCGGTCGAGCTCATCAATCCCATGAACGCCGAGCAATCGGTCATGCGCCAGACGATCATCCCCGGGCTTTTGCGCTCGGTCGCCTACAACCAAGCGCACGGCGTGAAAAACGTGCAGCTGTATGAGACCGGCGTGGTGTTCTCGGCGCGGGAAGGCGCGAAGAAACCCAAGGAGAAGATGCGTTTGGCAGGGGTTCTGGCGGGCGCCATGCAGGAGGCGTCGTGGAATGCGCCTGCGGTTCCATTCGACTTCTTCGATGGCAAAGGCGCCGTGGAAAGCCTCGCGCGCGAGCTTGCGCTGCCCAAGTTGCGCTTCAAGGCGCTTGCGGCCGACGAAGCGCCGCATTTGCAGCCCGGCCGTGCGGCGAGCGTGCTCAGCGGCGGCTCCGTGCTCGGCTGGGTCGGCGAGATCCATCCGTTGGCCGTGGCGGCATTCGAAGCCGAAGCGCCCGTGGTGGCCTTCGAGCTCGACATGGACGCGCTTGCCAAGGCGATGCGCCCCGCACGCGATTACGTCGACGTGCCCATGTTCCCCGCAGTGGAGACTGACCTCGCATTCGTCGTCGACGAGGCCGTGACGAACGAGACCATGGTGCAGCGCATGACGAGCGCCGGCGGCAAACTGCTCGCCGACGTGCGCCTGTTCGACGTGTACCGCGACCCCATACGCGTGGGTATCGGCAAGAAGTCGATGGCTTACAAGCTCACGTTCCGTACGTTAGACCGCACGCTGACCGGCGAAGAGGTCGATCGAGCCCTCGAGAAGCTCGTGAAAAAGGTCTGTGGTTCTACAGGTGCTGAGGTTCGCAGCTAGCGTAGCTGTCGTTCATGTGAGGAAGTGCGCCACCTGCTGTTGAAGCCCAGGTGGCGCACTATTATGTTTACCTAATGAAACAATGATGCGAGGAGCGGGCGATGAGTTTTGACGGCATGGAGACCCCTGGGCGCAATGACGAGTGCTGGTGCGGATCTGGCAAAAAGTACAAGAAGTGTCACCTGGCAAACGACGAGCGCATGGAGGACATGGCTCGCCAGGGGTTTGAGGTGCTGCCGCGCACGTTGTTGAAATCAGCGGTTGACATCGAAGGCATGAAGGTGAGCGCCGAGGTCAATGTGGGTTCGCTCGATTACGTGGCCGCCCGTATTGGCGAGGGCACCACGACCGAAGAAATCGACCAATGGGTCTACAACTACTGCATCGAGCACGATGCCATCCCAGCGGATCTGAACTACGAGGGCTTTCCGAAAAGCGTGTGCACATCGATCAACGAGGTCGTCTGCCATGGCATTCCGAGCGCCGATGACGTGCTGAAGAGCGGCGATATCGTGAACGTCGACATGTCTACCATCAAGAACGGCTATTTCAGCGACTCGTCGCGCATGTTCTGCATTGGCGAGGTCGACCCGGAATGGAAACGCCTCGTCGAGATCACGCGGGAGTCGGTGCAAGCGGGGCTTGCCGCCGTGAAGCCATGGGGCTTCCTTGGCGACGTGTCGGCGGCTGTGAACAAGGCGGCGACCGATGCGGGCTATACCGTGGTGCGCGAGTTCGGTGGCCATGGGATTGGGCTCGAGTTCCATGAGGATCCGTGGGTCGGTTTCAACGAGAAAGCCGGCACCGGTCCCGTTCTCGTGCCGGGCTTGTGCTTTACGATCGAACCTATGGTGAACATGGGGAAAGCCGATATCGACATGTCTGACCCCAATGGGTGGACGGTGCGCACTGCCGACGGGCTGCCAACTGCGCAATGGGAAGTGCAGTTGGTGGTTACCGAAACCGGCTATGACTTGATATCTTGGTAACTGGGTCAATATACGGACATCCAAGCTACTTTATTAACAAACAAATGTTCGTTTTTCATGGTATGATTTCGGCAGACGAAAGCTCTGGCGAAAGGAGACACCATGGAAAAGTGCAACCTTCAGAATCTGGAAAGCATGAACGGTCTTGTGAGTTGTGTGCAAGCGTCTGACGAGCCGGTAATCGTGTTCGACGGGGAAGACGAATGCCTGGTGGTCATGCGCCCCGCGGTGTTCGAGCGCATCTTGTTCGACAGCGATTTGCTGAATTGCGAAAAACGGGAAACGCTGCATTTCTGAGCGGGCCGAATACCAGATTTAACAATGAACGTCTTGCAAATGGGAGGTCGTTTTCCTACGATAAACGTTCATATTCGAAAGAATCGGGGCGATAGGTCATGAAGATGCGTGCAGGTGTTGTTGGCGCCGCAGGGTTCGCGGGCATAGAGGCGGTGCGTTTGCTGTTGGCGCACCCCGAGTTCGAACTCGTGGTTGCTACTTCTAACGATTTGGCGGGCAAGAAGATTGCCGAGAGCTACCCGGCGTTTTCGGGCGTGACCGACCTGAAGTTCACGGCTCGCGACGAAGCTCCGCTTGCCGACTGCGACGTGGTGTTCTTCGCCACGCCCCACGGCGTGGCCATGGCCCAGGCCCAGGAACTGATCGCCGCCGGCACCAAGGTCATCGACCTGGCCGCCGACTTCCGCCTGCAGGACGTGCCCACCTTCGAACGCTGGTACAAGATTCCCCATACCTGCCCGGACATCCTGGCTGAAT
>JAFUBE010000713.1 GCA_017460365.1 Eggerthellaceae bacterium | reverse complement strand
GATTTACGCGCGCTCTATGGAAACCGCGCGCGGGTCCGACGTGTTTCGCGTGCAGTCGGTGTGCTCAGGCAACGGGTTCGACGTGAACGATGCGCTCTTGGAGCTGCTCATCATGGCCGATGCCGCCAAGCGCGCCTCGGCGCGGTCGGTCGGCGCAGTCGTGGCGCATTACGGCTACGCCCGTCAGGAACGCAAGGCCGCCCCGCGCGAGCCGATCACGGCGCGCCTCGTCGCCGACCTCATGACGGTCGCGGGAATCGACCGCGTCATCGCCATCGACCTGCATCAAGACGCGATCCAGGGCTTCTTCGACGTGCCGGTGAACCACATGACGGCCATGCCGCTGTTCGTCGATTACTACAAGAACAAGGGCTTCGACATGGAAAAGGTGTGCGTGGTTTCGCCCGACGTGGGGCACGCGAAGGCGGCGAAGAAGTTCCAGACGATGCTCGACAGCGACATCGCGATCATGCACAAGGACCGCCCGCGCCATAACCAGTCGGAGATCACGGCGCTTATCGGCGACGTCACGGGCAAGATCTGCATCATCAACGACGACATGATCGACACGGCGGGAACGCTGTGCGCGGCAGCCGACACGCTCATCGCGCGCGGGGCCGAGTCGGTGTACGTGTGCGCGACGCACGGCCTGTTCAGCGGCCCGGCGTTCGACCGCATCGCGAACTCGAAGATCGCGGAGGTCGTCGTGACCGACGCAGTGCCCGTGCCGCTCGAACAGCAGACCGGCAAGATCAAGGTTCTCTCGATCGCACCGCTCGTCGCGAAGACCATCGAGGCCGTGTACGGCAACTCGAGCGTAGCGCGCCTGTTCGAGTAGCGCCATGGCCCGATTCCTGATCGTCGGCCTGGGCAATCCGGGCGAAGAATACGCGCAGACCAGGCACAACGCCGGGTTTCGTACCGTCGACCTTTTGGCCGACGAGTTCGGCGCGCGCTATTGGAAAAACGAATGCGGCGCGCTGACCGCCAAGGGCGCGTACCGCGACGTCGACGTGGTGCTCGCCAAACCGCAAAGCTTCATGAACGTGAGCGGCGGTCCGGTGAAGAAGCTCTGCGACACCTACGGCATCGACGGCGAACATCTGGTCATCGTGCATGACGAGCTCGACATCGACCCGGGCACGGTGCGCGTGAAGTTCGGCGGCGGCCATGCCGGCCACAACGGGTTGCGTTCGATCTGCGACAAGCTGGGGTCGCGCGACTGGTTCCGCGTGCGCTGCGGCATCGGCCGTCCGCCCGGCCGCATGCCCGTGGCCGATTTCGTGCTGTCGGTCCCGCGCCGCGAAGCCGCCGAAGACTTCGACTATGCCATCGACCGTGCGGCGCAGGCCACCTGCTCGCTCATCACCCGCGGCCTCGAGAAAACCCAGCAGGATTTCAACTAAGCGCGACGCTTCCCGCCAGGCACGATCTGGCCCAATTCGCAGCGGGGTTCGGCGCTGGCGCGCTGCGGGCGGCACGAGTGCCGCCCCTACGGGGTTGGCCGAACCCTGCGGGGACCCCCGCGATGCAGGCGCCGAACCCTGCGGGGGACCCCCGCGATGCCGGCGTTGAACCCGCGGGGACCCCCGCGATGCCGGCGTTGAACCCGCGGGGACCCCCGCGATGCCG
>JAFUBE010000712.1 GCA_017460365.1 Eggerthellaceae bacterium | reverse complement strand
CCTTCATCTCCGTCTGCCTCGTCCTTCTCATCGTGTCTTTCCCCAAGGCGAACGCCGTGGTGGTCAGGCGCTTCTCCAACACGCTTCGCGACAGCGTCTACCAGCAGGTGCTCTGGGCGATATCTTCCCTTGGCCTCGAAGCGTATTTCAAGGCGAAGATTTCTCCCATGGAGATTACCTACATCCCTACTGGGCAGCGAATCGTGTTCAGGGGCGCCGATGACCCGCTGAAGCTGAAAGGCGTCAAGTTCACCAGGGGGTACAGTGCTTGTATCTGGATGGAGGAGCTCGATCAGTTCGAGGGGATCGAGGCGGTGCGTTCCATCCTCAATTCCCTCCGTCGTGGCGGCGACCGCTTCTGGTGCTTCTATTCGTATAACCCGCCGAAGACGATGTGGAGCTGGGTGAACGTGGAGCGGCTGGAGCGCGTGCGGCGCGACGACACGCTGGTGATGGGCTCGTCCTATCTGGACGTGGCAGAATCGCATCCCGATTGGCTGGGCGAGCCCTTCATCATGGAGGCCGAATATCTCCGCGATACCAACGAGCAAGCTTGGCGTTGGGAATACCTGGGCGAGATTACTGGCACGGGCGGAGCCGTGTTCGACAACGTGCGCGAGGCGAGGCTTTCCGACTCCCGCATACGCGGGTTCGAGCGGGTGAGGAACGGGGTTGACTGGGGCTGGTTCCCTGACCCTTGGCGGTTCGTCCGGTGCGCATGGGAGCCTTCCGAGCGTCGCCTTCTCATCTTCGAAGAACATAGCGCGAACAAGATGATGCCGATCGACACCGGGCAGATCGTGGTCGACGCACTGACCTTCCCAGATGAAGAGGGCGGCGAGCCTTACTTTCACAATCAGATAGTGTACGCGGACGACACGCCGGATTCCAAGGTGCAGATGAACACGTGGCGGCGCGAGCTCGGTATTCGCGTTCACGCTGCCAGAAAGGCCCAGATGCGCAAGCTCTCGTATGAGTGGCTTGCCGGGCTTCGGGAAATCGTCATCGACCCGGACCGATGCCCGCTCACCTTCACGGAATTCACCTTGAAAGAGTTCGAGCGCGACAAGGAGGGCAACTGGATAGATGAGGTGCCGGACGGCAACGACCACTCCATTGACGCCGTGCGGTACGCGATGATGGACGACATGCTGCGAACGTGAGGGGGCATTTTCAACGCCTTCACCTTCAAAACCTTCGACACCTTCGACATTTTCACCAACCTGATAAGAACGGAGATTGACGACATGGGCAGGAAGAAGAACGACAGCGACAGGAGCACGCTTCGCCAGATGCGCAGGGCGGCAGGGTTCACTTCGGCCAAGGCGTTCGCGGACAGCATCGGGATACCGCTCGCTACCTACGTGCGCTACGAGCAGGAGCACGACGGGCCTTATACCTGCATGCCGATCGCGAACGCCTGGAAGATAGCCGATGCGCTCGAAACCACCGTCGACGCGATAATCGGGCGCAGCGAGAAGCCGTTCTGCGGAAAGGTGCAGGGCTTCTACGACGGGCTTTCCAACGAGAACAAGGCGCGCATGGACGAGTTCATGTACTACCTGGAGTTCTTGGAGCGGATGGGCTCGGACCTAGAGTCGGGTTTCCTGGGGTGAGGCGGCACTTTCACGCTCAATTTCACGAACCGCAGGTCGGAAGGGTGGCGTCACAAATCGTTTCACGAGGTTTTTCACGATATTTTCCCTATCTGACCTGGAAGGACGTGCGCGATTGGCAATGAAGACGATTTCACAAGCGAATTCACACAATCCGGTGAACGGCGGGTGCGCGGCGCTTTCCCCGCCTTCACCTTCCTAGCCTTCACCCTATCAATCGAAAGGAACATGAGCATGAGCAAGATCGAGGAAACGGAATACTGGGTGCCGGAGCACGTGCGCGAGCATTTGCGTAGCTTGGGGTTCGTGCTTCCCATAGAGGCCATGGAGGGCTACATTCGCGAATGGCATGACTGGATGGGTGCTGTGGGTGATTTCTACTCGTACCGCGACTCGGACGGGTTCGGGCGGATCTACGAGGTGCACAGGCGCTCCATCCACCCGGCCATGCGCGTTTGCCAGGAGTGGGGGTCGCTGCTTCTCAACGACAAGACGCAGGTCGTTTGCGAGGAGCAGGCTTGCTCGGAGTGGCTCTCGGATTTTCTCGCGCGAACCGGGTTCATGCCGGCGGCGCAGGCGACCGTGGTCAAGGCTTTCGGGATGGGCACCGGGGCCTGGGCGCTCTGGGTGGACGCCGACGCCCGCAAGGTGCGCATCAGGCATTTCGACGCCCGCATGGTCATACCTCTGAGCTGGGATGAGGAAGGCGTTTCGGAATGCGCCTTCGTCACGCGGGTTTTCTATCGCGGCAAGGCGTTCGACCAGCTGCAGATGCACCTTCGCGGCGGTTTGGTCCTGGGCGATGGTTCATGGGCGTCACCTTCCCAACCTTCGCCTTCCACACCTTCCCTTTCTGCTTCTTCTCCTT
>JAFUBE010000711.1 GCA_017460365.1 Eggerthellaceae bacterium | reverse complement strand
CTCGGGGGTTTTCGCCGCGCGGGCCTTCTCCTGCTGCTCCGGAGTCAAATCATCGAATTTCATGGTCGTTTCCCTTTCGCTGTCCTTCGGCGAACTCGAAGGCCGCCACATGCACATCTCGATGCGGTCCATGCGGCGCGTCCCCTTCTGTTCATGCGGCCCCACATCGGGCCTTCCTGCCTTATACGCGCGAAGAAGCTGTTCCGTCCGCGGAGACGCTACGGGCATGGCAGCCGCACCGACCGCATTGATGCACAAGCGAACGCCTCGCGAACACCCCGTTGCCCCGCAGCGCATCTTGTAGGCTCTCGCCTTCTCCCGCTGCTCAGACGCCGGGCCCTCGAAGTCCGCGAAACCGCCTCTTCGTGTCGTGCCGCGCGGATGAGGAGCCTCTCGTTCCCTACCCCTTCGTTCTTACGCCCTTCTTTGCCGACCATGCGGAATAGTAGGTCTTCCCACCCGCCTTCTTGTACGTCTGGACGCGCGCGTAATACCTCTTCTTGGCCTTCAGCTTGCCGATGGCCTTGGAGGTCTTGGCCGCGCCCTTCACGGTTATGAGCTTGTTGCCCTTCTTGAACGTCGGCGAAGTGCTGAGCTGGATGCGGTAGCCGGTCACCTTCGAGGATGACATCTTGGCCAGTTGTTTCGCCCATTTCACCGTGACCTTCCGCGGACCGGCGGCCACCTTCTTCAGCTTCGTGCCCTTCGGGTTGATCTTGAACGCGAGCGTCTGGGCCGCGAACTCGTAGTTGCCCTTGCATTTCACGGTGACGGCGTACCTCCCGACGTTCTTGCGGCCCTTCGCGTAGGCGAGCGTGTAATCGACGCCCTCCGCGAGCGCCCTCGAGCCCGCCTTCACCGCGACCCCCGGCGTCTTGGCCTTTCCGTTCCACGTGTACGAAGTCGCCGAAAGCGAGATGGCCGGCTTTACCGGCTGGGGCTTGATCGCGAACTCCCTGACCGCTGTTCCCGTGTACCATCCCGCGCCCTCGATGCGCACGGTCGCCGTGCCCGCGTCCAGGTTGCCCTCGTAAGCCAGCGTGTAGTCGACGCCCTCCGTCAGCTTCCTGCCCCCGAGCGCCACGGTGAGATCCTGCGTGATCTCATGCCCCGTGTAGGCCTTGTCCACGATGCCGTCGACCGTCGCGCCAGACATCTGAACGCGCGCGTCGAGCCCGAAGCCGCGGCTGTAGAGCGCCTCGCCTGTCGAGTAGCTCGCCGCCCCGTCTGGCGCGAGCTCGATGGCCGGTATGCTCACCGGGAGCGTGCCCGTGGGCGCGAACGCGCCGAACATCGACACGAGCGCGGCGACCACGTTCGCGTTGTAGGCGACCAGGTTGCCGGCCGCGTCGGTGGGGTCGTCGTCGAGACCGGCCGCCATATAGCTGCACATGATGGCGTCGGCGCCCTGGTAGCGGGCGGCGTCGTAGGGCAGGTTGCTGCTCAGCAGCACGAACGGGGCGCCGACCGCGTGCGCGTCGGACATGACCTGGGTCACGCCGAGGTACTGGTCGGCTGTCGGCTGCAAGGCGGCCAGATTGTAGTTGATAGAGAGCGCGACGACGGCGTCGGCGGACGCGACCGCCTCCTTCATCTCGTCGGTGTAGTGCACGACCGCGCCGCCTGCAGGGTAGTCGCGGTAGAAGCCGATGGTGATGCGCGTGCCCGATGAATCCGAGCCGGTCGCGGTGCCGCTCTCGAGGTTCACGACGCGGGCGTTCTCGTCGACGAGCCCCGCGGCCTGCATCCGGCTGACCGCGTACTCCACGGTGGCCACGTGGTCGGAGTCGCGGGCGAACACGACGGTGTTTCCGCCATGCCCGGAAAGCGGCAGGGCGCAGCCCTCGTTCTTCAGCAGCGTGACGGCTTCGCGCGCGATGCACGACTCGACGGCACGGTGGGCGGGCGAGCCGATCTCCTCCTCGGCATTGGCGACCTTCTGATCCACTTCATCGCCGCCCGCGTCCAGGTCGAGTATGCCGTGCCTCTCCTTCATCTCCAGGACGCGCGTCACGCTCTCGTCGATGCGCGCGGCGAAGGCGGGATCGGCTTGCGCCTTTTCCACCAGTGCGGCGATGTAGTTGTCGTAGTACCGAACCGCCGAGTCGCCGGTGAGGTCCTTGGGCATGAGCAGGAGGTCGCCCCCGGCCTCGATGACCTTCACGGCCAGGTTCGCGCCGTACTCTGCCGAGTCGGCCCGCGCCTTTTCCGTGTCCCCGCCGCCCGCGACGAGCGGCACCGCGTAGAGCGCCCCCATCTCGAGCGCGTCGGTGATGACAACGCCGTCGTAGCCCATTTCGGTGCGCAGCACGCCCGTGAGCGCCTTGGCCGACATCGTCGCCGGGTAGTGGCCCTTCGTGCCGTCGGCGAACTCGACCTCGTCGTCGATCTCCGGCAGGGTGATGTGGGCCGTCATGACGAGGTCCGCGCCGTTGGCGATGGCGTTCCGGAACGGCACGAGGTCGCATGCCGCGAGCCCGTCGAGGGTCTTGGTCACGGCGCTCACGCCGAGGTGGGAGTCGGTGCCCGTGTCGCCGTGCCCCGGGAAGTGCTTGTAGGTGGCGATCACGCCGCTTTCCGAGAGGCCGTCCGCGAACGCGGCGCCGAGGTCGGCGACGGCCTGCGGGTCGTCGGAGAACGAGCGCGTGCCGATGACGGGGTTGGCCGGGTTGCTGTTCACGTCGATGTCGGGCGCGAAGTCCACGTTGAAGCCCGCTGCGGCAAGCTCCTCGCCGATGACCTTGCCGGTGGCGAGCGCGTTG
>JAFUBE010000710.1 GCA_017460365.1 Eggerthellaceae bacterium | reverse complement strand
TTTTTCATCAATGAGCTCTTTGACCACATTGCCAATAGAAGTTCCGGTTTCGTTCGCGATTTCAACAAGTTTTTTATCCGTAGACTTGTCTAGGTAAATCGAGCGGCCCTTTTTGGCTTCGGATTTTTTCGAGGATGCCTTAGTTGTCATATTTAATCCTTGGTAGTAGTTCAGTATAAGTGCAGAAACTGCACTTATAGATAATCTCATATTGTAAGAAGAGATACAACGAAATTATTAACGAATTATCAGAAGAATTCGAATATTTATCGGAGTGCAGAAACTGCACTCCGATAAATATTGATTAGGAACACAGTTAGCTTCTAACAAAATACCTACCCTATCCATAGGGCCATAGGGGCGATCCCTGATCGTCCGCTTGACCCGGCTGTAGGGGGCAATCAGGAGATTTCCCTAATGGATAAAGCGGCGCTTATCAAAAAACGCTTATATATGAGTATGCTACGAGTATAAGATGTTGCTAGGCAGAAACGGTTCCGGCATTATGGTCGCTTCATGTTAGGCGAACCATAATGTCAGGATGACGATGTACTTGTAAATAGGAGAGTTTTATGGAATTACTCCGAGTGCAGTTTCTGCACTCGGAGTAATTCTGAGGCGCTACGATTTCAGAATAGACATCAACTTGCCCATAGGAATTTAGAGCATCCAAGCTAAAACTCACTCAATTACAGACTAAGGATTCGATGATTAACTTATGCAAACGTAATATGAATAGTTAGCAGCGGAGCATATTAGCTGCGGTTAAAGGATATCACTGTTAATTATTGAAAGATAAGTTGCATAATGAAGGCAGACCAGAAAGATTACAATATCGCTATCAGGTGCCCCTGTATTGATAGCGACTATGCGGCAAAAGACAATTTGAATAGAAGTGCAGAAACTGCACTTGGATAAACGGCATATCAAATCCGAGCAAAAGAAGACGTCAAATCTCGGCAGTGTGCAACTGCCATCATAGATGCTGATGAAGCCCTTAGGAGGTAGGCATTTGACAATGCTGGTGCTACTTGAGCTATTGCAGCAGATTGGATGTAATGTTCAAAGCCCCTCCTCGTATAAAATCGAGTCCGTATCAGATGTCTACTATAAATTCAAAGGATAATGCTCGCTCGTCCTGCATGGCCATGCTTCGAATAGCTCATGTATCCATTGCGTGCAGAAGACAGCATTTACAATATTTAACATAATTGACCAGGTAAAACGGTGTTTGCTCTGATAGAAGAAATAAGGCACCGATGGCTGGCCGATGTTTTCTGAACGAATATAGCTGACAATTTGCTCTGGGATAACCGAATAGTCTGGTTAAAACCTATGACAAAAATCTTTGTCTTGCATGTTTTTGTCAATTTAGGAATATTATATGCAAAATAAGAGTGATGATAGATGAATGACACTAAAGAGGAAGTGCGTTTTGCCTGGAAAAGGGCATTGCGGTTGAAACGAAATCCGAGAGTAGGGAAGCGTGTGGATAGCAGGTTGGGTGTGAACTGGTGTTTTAGTGTAACTGGGCGCTAGAACTGCATCGTTGCTTTTACCAAAACAGCCAATCAGTCGCTAAAAGCCCTGGTAAATTCATCCACACGCTTCCCCACTCTCGGAAAACGAAAAAATACACCGTAGGTTGGATGATAGCCATGAACAAGGTTTGCCCAAAGTGCGGGTCGGAGAACGTAGTAAGAAACGGCAAGAGCGGCGGTCTGCAGCAATTCGAATGCAAGGAGTGCGCGAGACGCTTCAATGCGCGTACCGGGACGATTCTCGAGGGATCGAAGTGCGGCGACGATGCGTGGGTCGAGCTGGTGCGGTGCATGCTAGAAGACAAAAGCTTGAGTGAAGCTACGGAACGATTGAGGCAAATTGACGGTTGCGATGGGCTCGACTGGCGCACGACTTGGTCGATGAAACTAAAAGTCATGCAGGCTGCAGGTACGTTCAAGTGGCCGAAACTGGGCGGAGTCGTCGAATTCGGGCTGTTGTACACAAAGGAAACGCAAAAGGGCGCGAGGAAGCTTGAAAGCACGTTGCCAGACGGCATGGGCGAGAGACGTGCGCGTCCATGGGAGAGCACTACGGAACTTGGCGAATGCGGCCCCGAATTTGACCGGGTAGCGTATGCCGTGGACGAATCGGGGAAGTGCGCTTGTCGGGTTGTATGCGGTGGAGAAAGACTTGTCCGAGAGTTAGAGGAATTCGTGCAGGAGAGGGCGGGTGATGTGGAAATCGCCTGTACGGATGCTAACGGTCCGTATCGACTGGCTTTCAAAAGGCTGGAAATCAAGCACTACGTCAAGCCAAGCTGGATTGGAGAAGGCGGGGATCCGTGGCGCCGGAGGTGGTTGAACGATAATTCGGATGAAAAGGAATACCTTGAGTTACAGCGCTTCGGTTTGGTCGATCGAATCGAAAATGCTGGGGAAGTCAATGTTGAAGAATTTCTAGCTTTTAAGAAGGAACGGGGATTGTCTCTGGATAGAGCGGAAGCATTCAGCGCTGAGCTTGAGAAGAAGCTAGTGTCGGAGAGGACGGGTGTTTCGAGCAAGTATCTCGATCGATATGTATCCTGGGCTGAGTATGCGTGGAACAAACAGGTCGAGCGTGGAAGAGGGCGAATTACGACGCGAGATGCGCGTATCGTGTTCGAAGACTTCAAAGACGTGCCGGCTGTTCTGACGAATCGGGCGGCTGGCGATGGAAGGCGCAGGCTGGGAAATGAATACGTTCATCGCCTGTTCGATTGGACGCAAAGGATGCGCAAGGCGAGCGGGAATCCTCGCTTCCAGTTTCGTGGCGAAGACGGCGTCGAGTGCGGTGGAGTGGCCGAACTGATCGACGTCGCCCCAATCGGGGTGTTAAAACGCGTTGCCCAGGATATCGGCGCGGATGGCGTTCGTGACATGAAGGCAGCTGAGCTGAGGCGGGAAATCCAACCCGCAGTGGAAGAACACCCGGAAATCCTGCTGTCGTATCTGGCCTATGGTGCACGTAGCCGGCGGTGAAGGCACGCAGGAATCACGGTCGCCAATGGCCATCGGCTCGATTGCCCTTGGGGTGCAGAAGGTTTTGTTGTAGCACTTCGTAATGGTACAGCGCTTTCACGGCGTCCCTCACAATCAGGGAATGCGACCTGTAGCGTTTGGGCGCTTGGGGGCTTCCCGTTTCCCTGAAACGGCTTATTGCCTCGAGCCTGTCGAGCGTGTCGGCGTCCATGGTGTAGTTGCAGGTCTTGAAACCTTCGTCCTCATTCACGCTCGAGGCACCTCCTGTATAACGTGGCGGAATGATTCTACCCCAAACGGTCGAGTCGCCTTCGTCCTGTACCGGCAAGTTAATTCGAAGCTGCCTCTCAGTTGGCTTGCTGGGCGCGAAGTAGTGGGGGTTAGTATCAGCGATCAATCATCCGCATTTCGTGACCGTGCGTGTGCAAGCAGCATAACATCGATGTGAAATTGGGTAGTTACACATCGATCCCCGCGGAAAAGCAACCCCATCGTGGGAGATTGCCAAAAAGCGCCCGCCTTAGTCCTGAGCGGAGCAAGAAACGCGCAGTCGAAGGAACCGGTTATTTGACGCTCGTGGGAGGTCGGCATCAGAGCAAGGCCTTCTGTCCTTCGAACAGGTAAATCCGCAGAAGGAAAGGGCTCCTTCCCGCGTGATAACGGGTGTTCGCATCATGATTCACCCGATGCCGGCCGGCCGTTGAGCGGCAGGGCAAGGCACCTTGAAACCGCGACGATTAGAGCGGCGACGGCCGCCCGCTATCCGGCCGATGCCGGACCCTGACCCGGGGCATGGGGGCTTAGCGCCCCCTTCCCTGGGGGCTTTCGGATAAAGAAAGCAGGTCTTTAAGAGAAAGGGTTCGACATGGCAGAAGACAAGGAAGCGAAAGAGTGTTGCGAAGAAGAGCTCGGCGAGGAGCTTGCCGCCAGGGGCGTGCATGCCGCCGCCAGATACCTCGAAATGATGGATCTCGAGATACTGGAGAAGGGGTGGCAGTGCCCCGCCGGCGAAGTCGACATCATCGCACGCGACGGCAATGCGGTGGTCTTTGTCGAAGTAAAGGTTCGGACTAGCCTCGTCAAGGGGCTGCCATCCGAATTCATCAGCGAGGAGAAGAGATCCCGGTTCGAGAAGATAGCCGGGTTCTACCTCCGCGACTACGAGTTCGTGGACGTCCCCGTGCACTTCGACGTCGTCTCTTTGCTGATCGTCTCCAAAGATCGCGCGCTCGTGCGGCATTACCGCAACGCATTCGCCGGGGCTTGCTAGCTGGGTGCTGGTTCCCAAGGTGCTAGGGGAAGGCGGCTTGCCTTCCCCTTTTTCGTTCTCGCGCATGGCGATTGAGCCTAAAGCTGTTTCATACGTAAGAGCGCTATTTCCCGGCGACACTGCGGACGCACATGGTGCGATTACATCAGAATCGATTCGATGCAGGCCCGTTGCGGTGGCGATGGGCGGTTCGCACCTTGAAAATGCCATACCGGCAAGCGGCATCCCCAGGATGCCGAGAGGCGTCCTGTCGACATAGAGGAGAAACGGAATCGATCGAAAGGACGCGACATGAACGGAACAGGAACAGGTTGTGGAAGGGCGACGGTGAGGTCGTCGGCGCTCGTCGGCTGCGAGGCCGTTCCCGTCGAGGTCGAGGCTGCGGTGGAGCCCGGCATCGAGTCGGTGACCATCGTGGGGATGCCCGACGCGGACGTGCTGGAGGCCCGCGAGCGCGTGAGGTGCGCGCTGCGGTCATCAGGGTTCTCGTGGCCGAGGGCGAGGGTGACCGTGAACCTGGCCCCCTCGTCGGTGAGGAAGCGCGGGACGGGGTTCGACCTGGCGATCGCTGCGGCGGTCCTCGCCGCCACGGGACAGGTCGGCCCGGCGACGGCGGCGAACGCGTCGTTCGTCGGCGAGCTCTCGCTCGACGGGCGGGTGCGGACGGTGCGCGGCTTGTACTGCCATGCGCTGTCTGCCGGCCGGGCGGGCCTCGGGCTCGTCTGCTCGAAGGAGGCCGGCTGGGTTCCCGGCGCGACC
>JAFUBE010000709.1 GCA_017460365.1 Eggerthellaceae bacterium | reverse complement strand
TCGTATTATCCGTAGTTCTTCGCTATGGGCAGCCGCAGGGTGAACGCGCAGGTAGACCGAGCACGGCACGCCCTGCGGCTTCGCATAACGTGATGACGGCTTAGAAGTTCGTCTTAAGCCACTTCACGAGATCGTCCTTCTCGTCTTCGCTGAACTTTCCGCCAACAGAATACGAGGCGCTATGCTCGGCAAGGTACTTACGCTTTATCTCGGGGTTCGTGCGGGCGTATATCTCTGTTGTGGTCACCGAGACGTGTCCGAGGATATCGCGGATGTAAATCAGGTTCACGCCGGCCTCGAGCAGGTGCATTGCGCGGGAATGGCGCAGGCAATGGCACGTGATGTGCTTGGCCGCTATGCTCGTTTTGGTCTCCGAGGCTACCGCGAGACGCTTTCCCAGAACGTACGCCGCGCCCTTCTGCGTGAGCGGTTGCCCGTAGCGATTCGTGAACAGGTGCGCGTCCCCGGACGAGATGCCGAATGCCTCCACGTAATTGCCCATGAGGTCCACGAACGAGTCCGTGGCTGGGACATTGCGCGTTTTCCCTCCCTTGCCGCGCAGCTCGACGTATGGCGACGAGCCGAAGTGCAGTTGGCGGACGAGGCAGCCAGTCATCTCGCTTACTCGCGCGGCCGTCTCGTACGGGAAAGCGAGCATCGCCTTGTCACGCAAGCCAGCTGGGTTGTTGTCGTCTATGCTCGAGAAAAGCGTCTCGACCTCCTCGACGGTCAAGTACGCGATCGTGGGCTTCTCGGCCTTCTTTCTCGGCATGGCCAGCACATCGCTGATCTGGCCGTACATCTCCGGCTCCCTGGTGCGCACGTACGACAGGAATGAGCACATCGCAGCCTGGCGCTGGTTGCGGGTGGCGATGGAGTTGCCGCGCTCGGATTCGAGGTGCTCGAGGAACGAGCGGACGGCCTCGTAGTTGATGTCGGCGAGGACGATAGAGCCCCGCTTGCCGGCAGATATGAACTCTATGAACATGACCAGCGTGTCCCGGTAGGACTCGATGGTCCTGGACGAGCATCCCTTGACGGATGGCAGGTAATCGGACAGGAACGATGCTACATAGTAGCCGAACTCTTTCTTAGCTCGCGGCATGGCGGCCTCCTTCGTATAGTCTTGGCAGCTTCGCCTCCGCGGCGGAGGCGACTTCGCGATACGCCTCTTCGGTGAGGCGCAGGTAGTATTCTGTCTCTGTAAGCGATTTATGCCCGAGGTAGGTGCTCAGCAGCGGGAGTGCTGCGCGGATGTCGCGGCCTCCCTGGGCGATCTTCTCGAGCGCGTGAACGCAGAAGCTGTGGCGCAGGTCGTGAATTCGGGGCCGCGAGCCGTCCGCGCGCAGGGGGACGCCCGCGTCTTCGAGCGCGGCATGCCAGAATGCGTACAGGTCGCGGCTCCAGGCGCTCTGGCTCCGACCCTCGCGCAGCAGCATTTTGCCCGGGCTCGGGTCGGGAAGCATGTCAACGTGCTCGGCGACGACCGTGGCGGTGGAATCCGACAGGGCCACAAGGCGCGTGACCCCGTTTTTTGACATCTCGACCCTCACCGTCGCGCCGTGCCGGTCGAAATCCCCCACGCGCAGCTGCATCGCCTCCGAGCGGCGCAGCCCGCACGTGTAGTAGAGGCACAACGCGGTGTAGAAGGCATGTGGCCGCTCTCCCGCGCCGGCCGTTCGGCGGTGGGCGGCCTCGAACACGCACGAGATCTCGTCGTGGTCGAAGACGTACGGGGCGAAGGTGGTGCCGCATCCTTGCCAGTCGTCGCAGCGCGCCACGTCGGCCCACCCCTTCGAGGCCAGGTAATCGGAGAAGCCGTTGATCGCCGAGCGCCTCTTGGAGAGCGTTGCCTTCGACTGGCCCGGCTTGATCGCGCAGTAGGTGTCGACCATCTCCTTCGTTATGCATGTGCCGTCGGCCCCCATCGCCGCGAAGACCTCGTCCATCCTCGAGAAGAGCCGGCAGGTCGGCTCGGTGTAGCCGAAGCCGAGAGCCCGCTTGTGCCTGATATATGCCGCGAGCTCGTCGGCGAAGGGCCCGCGCATGTCCGGGATCCAGCTCGGGTCGTGGTTATCCTGGAAGATCATAGCGGCACCTCCAGGGCAAGGTCGCGGGAATGCGACAAGTCGACGGAGAGATAGAACTCGGTCGACTTGACGTCGCGGTGGCCGAGGACGTCGGAGATGGCGCTGACCGGCACATCGGCGTTGAGCATGTTCGTCGCCAAGGAGTGCCGCAGCGAATGCGGGCCGTGGTGGCGGTTCCCCGGCTCGACTCCCGCATCGCCCATGCACTTGCATATCACCCTGTAGAACGAGCTTCTGCTCGACATGCGCCTATGAGGGGCGCGCACGGTCACGAACAGGGCGTCCGGGTCGTCGGGGCAGTCTGGACGAGAATTGCGGATGTAGTCCGCCAGCGGCCAGCGGACCTCCTCGACCAGCGGCACGTCGAGGGGGATGCCGGTCTTCTTCTGCGCGATCCGGATGATTCCCTCGTCCCAGAGGATGTCGCCCAAGTCGAGGGCCTGCGCGTCGCCGACGCGGATGCCCGTGAACGCGAACAGGGACATCACGGCGAGGCGTAGCTTTCCCTGCGACGTCGAGCGGTCTATGCACCCGAGCATCCTCTCGACTTCGTCCCTGGTGAAGCAGGAGGGTATATATGCGCGCCTGCCGCGGCAGCCGGGGGGCAACGCGGATTGGCCGGTAAACCCGACCAATCCGCGTGCGGCCAGCCAGTCCAGCATCTCGCGCAGGACGCCCCTCTCGCAGCGCACCGTCTCCGACGCGAGGTGGCTTTGGGATTCCAGGAACGCGTCGACCTCCCCCAGGGTGAGCTCGCCTATGTCCTCGACGCCCGATTCGGAGATGAACGTGAGGAAGCGTGATGCTACCCATATCTTACGCCTCTTCGTGTTCTCGCAGATATCGTACTGGTTCGATACGAAGTCCGTTATCAGCAGCGAGTAGAGCGGCTTCATGCCCTCGGGGACGTCGTGCACGGCTCCTTGCTGGTGGGTCCGGCAGTACGTCCCGGTTCGGTAGACCTCGAAAGCGTTCAGCAGCGGTTTGCGAATCGCGCATTGGGGTGGTGCCAGATACCCCTCGTCCGCTTCGAAGCCGAACCTGTCGAGCAGGAACCGCGCCGCCGCGTCCTCGTCGACTTGCTCGACGCCCTCCTTCTTGCAGTAATCGGCGAACAGCCCGTAAACCCATTCGGCAGTGCCGACGGTCCCAGGTGAGTAACCATCTGCGCGCATCCTTTCCAGCACGCCAGGCACGAACGCTTCGAATTCCCGTATGTCCATTCGGTCCTCCTGTCTCTTGACGGAACATACGGGAGATTATTAAGCCGTCATCACGTTATGCGAAGCCGCAGGGCGCGTCGTGCTCGGTCTACCTGCGCGTTCACCCTGCGGCTGCCCATAGCGAAGAACTTCGGATAATACGA
>JAFUBE010000708.1 GCA_017460365.1 Eggerthellaceae bacterium | reverse complement strand
GCCGCTTCTCGTCAGACACGGCCTGGCACGTCCCGCGGCGGGCGGTGCCCCACTTACTGCCAGACCCAAAGTGGGGTAGTTTCTAGGATAGGCACTTCTCTTGAAACACATATCCTAGAAACTACCCCACTTTGGGTCTGGCAGTAAGTGGGGCACCGCCCGCCGCGGGACGTGCCAGGCCGTGTCTGACGAGAAGCGGCCCAGCTCATGCAATCGTGGAGAAGAGCCAATCGCGGAAGGCGGTATCGGGGTCGGTGCCGCTCTTCATGGCGCGTTCGCAGTCGCGGGCGGTCGAGAAGGCACGCTCCAGCTCGCGTTCGGCCCACCGGCCAGCCCAGCGCGCGTGGTTTTTCACGCGCCATGGCTGCACTTTCAAGGTGGAAGCCAGATTCGGGAGTTCGCCACGGGACTCGAGCGATTTCGCACAAGCGAGCTCGCGCAGCCGCATGGTGCACATCCCGATCAGCGCATAGGGACTGCTCGAGGTCATCAGCGGGAGCAACACCGCACATTGCCTGGCATCGCGCGCGGCAAACGCATCGACAAGCTCCCATGGCTTGGCTTCGGCCGTTCGGGTCACGAGCGCGTCGATGCCGCGTTCCGTAACCGGATTGCCGTCGTTGCGCGAAAGCGCGAGCTTCGCCAGCTCTGAATCGAGCGCAACCGTGTCTTCGCCGATGAGCTCGACGAGCTTCGCCGATGCTCCTTCGGTCATCGTGAACCCGTGTCCGACCGCCATCGACCGGAGCGCCCGTATGAGTTCGTGTCGCTTCATCGGGGCGCAGTCGACAACCGCTTTCTTGTCGATGCCGACGATGGCCTTGTACAAGCGCGTGTTCTTCGCGAGCTTCAACCCGCTGAGCGCGAGCACGGTCGATTCGCACGGCTGCGCCAGATACGCCACAAGCGCTTCCAAGTCTTGCTTGGCCAGCTTTTCCACCTGAACGACCTCGACGAGGCGCAGTTCGCTTGCGAACGGGAGCGTGTTGCATGCCTGCACGATCGCGTCGCCTTTCGCGGTTTCGCCATCGAATTCGTCGTGGTTGAACTCGAGGTCGCCAACCTGCGCCACGCGAGAACGGA
The DNA here is from genome assembly GCA_017460365.1 of Eggerthellaceae bacterium. Classification (GTDB taxonomy): domain Bacteria; phylum Actinomycetota; class Coriobacteriia; order Coriobacteriales; family Eggerthellaceae; genus UBA9715. The sequence goes on along the minus strand of JAFUBE010000708.1, from coordinate 3,199 downwards.
GCTTCTCGAGCACCGTGCGGCGCTTGAGCTCATCTTCGCCCACGACGAGATACGCGGGCAGCAATTTGGATGTCTTGTCTTGAGGCATGGCCCTATTCTATCGCTATTTGCGCTCTCCATTCGTGCAGGTGACCGATATTGCCTCTGGCGAGATCCTACACGTGACCTCTCCGTCGAGATCGGTCCTGAAGACACGGGAGCCGACCCCTTCGAGCATGTCGATTATTCCCTGGTTTGGATGTCCGTAGCGGTTGTGCAAACCGCAGCTTATGAGGGAGATTTCGGGTTTCAGGCAACGCGCTTCGTCCTCGGTCATGCCGTTGCGCGAACCGTGGTGCCCGACTTTCAAGAGGTCGATGTCGCCTACGAGCCCACCTTCGATCATGCTTTTCAGCTCGTCTTTTTCTGCATCCCCCGTCATCAGGGCTGTGCAATCCACTACCCCATCGTCGTTTCCGTCGTATTCGAGCACGACGCATAGGCTGTCTGCATTTCCACCTTCCTCGGTGAATGACTTCGGCCACACGACCCGCGCGGTGAACGCTCCGATGGCAAACGCGTCGCCTTGCTCGACTCCCACCACGTTCCCGGCGGTCAACTTCGCTTGCTCGGTAAGGTTTCGAGCCGAATCATCGCCGCAGGTTAGCATATCGCTTGCTACGATTATGCGGGTCACGTCGACGGATTTTCGAACCTGGTCGAGGGAGCCGCAATGGTCGTCGTCTGCATGGGTGATGAGGATGCTATCGAGATGGATGATGCGGTTCAACGCCAGCTCGCGTTGCAGTTTGGAGTCCTTGTTACCGGTGTCGATGAGCATGCTCTGCCCACGGCTCTGGATGAGGATCGCATCCCCTTGCCCCACGTCGAGCATGACGATCCGTTCGTCTTGGCCGATTGGCAACACCAAGGCAACGGTGAGCGCGATCGCTATTGCAGCCGCAGGAATGAAGGTGCGTTTCGAAAGGCTCGGCCATAACGCCCACAGAGCTATTGCGACGACAGCCGATACGACGAGCGCCACATTGGCGTCGATCGTGAACGGCACCGATGCGAACGGAATGCGGGCGAGGGCCGACACAAGCCATGCGAGCAGATTTGCAACGAAACCCGCCGCTCCCCCCAACATCGAGAACGGACCTGCAACGACGGCTTCTCCCAAACCCGAGACGAGGCCCAAGCCGCACACGACGGGAAAGAAGGGGGCGCTGACGATGTTCGCCAACGGCGAGACGAGAGGCAGCTGGTTGAACAGCGAGCATGCGTACAGCTGGGACAGCATTCCCGCTGAAAGGGTCAGCGACAACGCATCGAGCACGAACGAAGGCAACCTGACCGGAGCTGATTCCAGCCATGCGCTGAAGAGCGGGGCGAACAGCACGATCCCGATGGTCGACAGCGCCGAGAGCGCAAGCGATGCGGAAACGCTCGACGTCGGCGAAGTCGCTATGATGCCGAACAGGCCGATTCCCACCGCGTTGAGCGAGGAGGGCCGGCGTTTCCCGAAATAAGCGGTGAGCCCCAGAGCTGACATGACGGTTGCCCTCAAGGCTGAAACGGGCATGCCCGCCACGATGTAATACGCTAGCATGGAGACCACTAGAAGCGATATGCTCGCCTTGCGAGGAACGCGCATCCTCTTAAGCAGGGCCGCTATCAGGCCCGTGACGATCACGAGGTGGGCGCCCGACACCGCGACCAAGTGCGCGAGCCCGCATGCCTGGAATTGGGCATAGAGCTCCGAATCCCGAATGTTGCGCCGGTATCCGCATACGAGCGCTTGAAGGAGCGCGTGGCTGTCGTCTTGCGCGCCGATGGCTTCAATCGTGCGTTCCCTCACCGATATGAGCGCATCGATCGCTGGAGAGGCGCCAACGTGCGTGACTTCTTGGGCCGTGAGCTGGCCACATGCGCCATCGTTCCACGCATAGCCGTCTTCGGCGAAATCGATAGCCTTGAACGACACGCGCGCTTGCACATGCTGTCCAGAAAGCAAAGGTCCGCAGTCACCCAGGCGCGCAGAAAACGCCATGGGCAGGTTTTCGCCGATGGTAGCCGAGACCAGCGCCGTTTCCCCGAAACCGTAATCGACGCTGTCTTCAAGCAAGACGAGCTCGGCCAGCTCGTTTCCGACGGTTTCGAATTGATCCGAGCCTGCATGGACCAACGCGGCTTGCGAGCAACCCAGAAGAGCTCCCACCATAACCGACAAGGCCATTAGGCCCGCGAGCCGCGTCATTCTGACGACGACGAGCACGATGCAGGGCAGCAGTGCCGCCAATAGGGTGGGAATCGCCCACCCGAACGATTCGCCATCGAGCAGGGCGCCCGACGAATAAGCCCAAGCGCATGCTGCCCAGAAAATCAACGCGCTTACGAATACACCGGTGAGCGTGGGGCGAGCCGGTTTTTTCCCACCTGATTCCACGCCAGCTACACACAGATCAGAGCCGACAAGCTTTCGAACTTCTTATCCCCTATGCCAGACACCCGTTTCAGGTCTTCGATGGTCTTGAACGCGCCGTTTGCCTGGCGGTCGGATACTATCTTCGCAGCGGTGGCCTCGCCGATTCCGGGCAGCGATACCAACTCGGCCTCGCTGGCCGTGTTGATGTTTACGAGGCCCGATGCGGCGCCCGCCGAAGAGCCTGGAACCGCTTGCCCAGATACTTGTCCGGCGCTCACCTGCACTTCGGGCTGATCGACGTGCCGCGCTATGGTGACCTGTTCTCCGTCCGACAGAATTCGAGCCAGATTCACCGACGACGTCTCTGCATCTTGGGTAAACCCGCCAGCTGCGTTCACGGCATCCGCTACGCGCGATCCGGCTTCAAGCTCGACGAGCCCCGGGTTGCTCACCTCCCCTGACACGTGGACGAACACCGGCTCGTACTCAGCCTCACTCGAAGAGCTTGGCTGAGCTGCAGCCGACGAGCTTGCCGCCTTGGAGATTTCGAAGTCGTTGGCGGTGGCAGTGCCGATGAGCAGGCGGCCGGCCGCAACTGCCACCATGACGAGTATCGCCACGAGGCCTATGAGCGCCGGCTTGCTCAAGTTCGCGAGGCTGAAACGGTCTTTGAGATCCGCAATCGTTTCGAGATCCATGTGAGCCTCCTTGCTTCGTGGACACGAGCAAGGATACGCTTCGAACCTCTCATTTGAACCGTTGGAAACACATCGCAGATTCGCACGTTATTCT
>JAFUBE010000707.1 GCA_017460365.1 Eggerthellaceae bacterium | reverse complement strand
GGCCTCGAGCTTCGCGAGCTGCCCGGAGGTGTCGGGCAAGTCGTCGTACGCGACCCAGGAGGAATACGGAGGCGAGACCGTAACGATCATGGCGGACTTCACGAGCTTCAAGTCGTACAAGGACTGCATCGTGTTCCGCTCCCGCGTGCTGCTCGCAAACGACCGCTACGCGGGGAACGCGCTCATACAGGAGGCCATCGCCAACCACGACTCGGACAAGATGGCCGAGGGGTTGAAGGACGCGGGCTACGCCACGTCGTCGGCATACGTCGACAGCCTGAAGTCGATCATGAAGACCTACAACCTCTACCGATTCGACGGAATGACGCTCGATCAGTTCAAGAGCGGTACGGCATCCGGCAACGCCATCGTCGAGGCGGCGCACTCGCAGCTCGGCGTGCCGTACGTATGGGGCGGCAGCACGCCGAACGTCGGGCTCGACTGCTCGGGGCTGACCCAGTGGTGCTACGCGCAGGCGGGCATCTCGATCCCGCGCTACTCGGAGGACCAGGCCACCGGGGGAACAAAGATCCCGCTGTCGGAGGCACGCCCGGGAGACATCCTCTGGAGGCCGGGGCACGTCGCCATCTACATCGGCGGAGACCAGTACATCCACGAACCGCAGACGGGAGACGTCTGCAAGATATCGAACGGCATCTCGTACTTCACGTGCGCGGTGCGCTACCTGTAAAGGAGGAACGCAAATGGAACGCAAGAACAAGCTCATGCTCATCGCGGCGATCGGCGCAGTCGTCGTGCTCGTCGCGAGCAGCGCCGTGCGCTGCAGCCTGGCCAGGCAGGCAGACCCCGGAACCGCAGCGGAGCAGCAGCAGTCGCAGCAGGCCGAGGAGGCCCCGGAGGCGCAGGCGAACGATGCGGATGCGATGGATATCCTCAGATCCCACGTGTGGCAAGCCGAAGGCGAGCCCAAGGACACCTGCACATTCAAGGAGGGCAGCTTCGTCGAATCGAAGGACGGTAAGCTCTCGGCGACGCCGTTCACGGCAGGCGACGAGACTTCCTCGGAGAATCAGACGACCCTGACAATCACTCCGCTGAGGGAAGACTCTCCCGACGGGGCGAGGGCCACGATCATCATCGACGGCAAGGAAGGCTCCTACACCGTCACGTGCGACGCGTTCCAACTGCACAAGACGTACGTGCAGGGAAAGGCGCCCGACGTCGAGTTCTCGGTCACCGGCATCGCCGACGAATACGCGGACCTGATCGACGGGAAAACGGCCGAGCTCGAGTCGGCCATAGGCAACTGGGCCGCGAAGAACGCTCCCGCGGCCACCAAGGCCTCCTTCGACGGGGAGGTCTACCTCGACCTCAAGGCCAAAAGGGTGACGGCGACTTTCCACCTGGACGACTCGGCGGCGAGCATCGTCTCGGTCGCGTACGCCGACGGCAAGTTCGCCGTCTCCGGCTAGGAGCGCGGCGATGGTAGACGCAATAAGATCGAGGAGGTTCGCGCTTCCCTTCGCGGGGGCGTTCCTCCTGGTGACATGCCTGCTCGCCGTGCCGGACTTCGCCTGGGCCGGCATCGCCGAGGACATCAACGCGTGGATATGCGGGGTGCTCCGGGACTGCTGCAACTGGATCTTCGAGAGCCAGGTGAGCGTGCTCTCGTCGATAGGCGTCGACGGAGTGCTGTCGGCGGGCTTCGAGCAGATGCTCGGCAACGCCGGCACCGTGACGATGTACTCGGTAGCAAGGGGCGTATGGGAAGTAGCCATCCTGCCCATCGGCTGCGGCGTGCTCTCGTTCGTGTTCACCGTCCAGCTAATCAAGATCTCCCAGAAGATGGACGGCAACGCGAGCATGCCCGGCGTCAAGGAAGTGGTGTTCCTGCTCGTCTTCTTCGCGGTGTTCCTATTCATCATCCAGAACAGCTTCGACATAATGCAGTCCATCTACGAGGTCACGAAGCTCGCCATAGACCGCGTGGCCGGGATGTTCGGGGCCGGAGGGGCCGTCGACCTGTCGCAGGTCAGCATCGCCACGACCGAGGACGACGTCGCGGCCCTCATCGGCATGATCGTGATCGCGCTCATAAGCTGGCTCGTGGTGCTCGTCGCCTACGTCGTCGCGCTCGTCGTCTGCTGGGCGCGAGCGATCCAGCTCTACATCATGGCGGCCTTCGCACCCATCCCGCTGTCGCTGATGGCGCTCGACGAGACCAGGCAAATGGGCGTCAACTACATCAAGAACTTCGTCTCGGTGTGCCTGGCGGGAATCATCATCCTCGTGCTGCTCGTCAGCTTCCCCATCGTGCTCGGCGGCCTGAACGCCGCAAGCGTCGGCGTGCCGGTCGTCGACTCGGTCATAGGCGGCCTGAGCTACGCGCTTCAGTACCTCGCGATGTGCATCCTGCTCATCCTCGCGCTCGTCAAAAGCGGGTCGTGGGCGCGCGACATCATGGGCGGATAAGAGAGAGGAGGAGACAGATGGACCCACCATAGGAAACCACGGAAGGGCGCCTTCCACACCAAGCCCGAAAGCCAAACGAAAGATGCAAAGGAGAGAAGAAAATGGCAGACCAGGCAGAAAAGAAAAACACCTACATCTCGCTTCACAAGAACTTCGTGCGCACCGATATCGAGTACACCGACCCCAGAACCGGTGAGAAGAAGACGTTCAACTCGGTGACGCTGCCGCAGGGCACGATTATCGACGGCAAGGACGTGGGCGGCTACCAGTTCAGCCCGCTGTACGTCAACGAGTCGAAGTACCGCGGGGAGAACTGGCGCGACATCCCGCTGCTGACCGACCGCGAGGTCTGGCTGCAGAAGAGCGTGCTCGACCCCGAGGGCAATCCCGTCGTCGGCGAGGACGGCAAGAGGCTCAAGGAGACGGTGCGCGTCATGCCGCAGCAGATCAAGGACGCGCTGGCCGAATCCAGGCGGACCTACGCCGAGGCGCACAAGGACTCGCTCGCGGGGCGCGCCAAGGACGTGACCGAGGCATCCCGCGCCATGGAGGCAGAGCAGCG
>JAFUBE010000706.1 GCA_017460365.1 Eggerthellaceae bacterium | reverse complement strand
GTCGTGGAGATCGAGCGCGCCTACCTCGATTTCCGGCATCGACTCGATCCGATTCTCGAAGAGTTCGGCATCGAAACGCCCATGCTCGGCTACAACCCCTCGAGCAAGGCGGGCGACCTCGAGCTCATTCCGAAGTTCCGCTACGACTGCATGACCGAGTTCTTGGGAGCGCAAGCCTACGAGGGCATTTGCATGATGCGCGGCACGGCATCGCTGCAGATTTCGATCGATTTCCGCAACGAGGCGGACGCCATGCGCAAGCTGCGCATCGCCGAGGTGATCTCGCCCGTTCTCGCGCTGATGTGCGACAACTCGCCGAAATTCGAGGGGGAAGAGCGCACGTGCCAACTCGTGCGCACAGCCGTGTGGGCTGGCATGAACCAAGACCGCGTCGGCACGATTCCCGGCTCGCTCGACAGAGGCTTCACGTTTGCCGATTACGCCGACTACATCATGAGCCGCGAGGCGATTCTCGTGGCCGACGGGGACGCGCCGCAGGGTTGGCGTTACGTCGGAAACCAGACGTTCGACGATATCTACGCCGAACGTGCGATGACCGACGCCGAAATCGAACACGCGCTTTCCATGGTGTGGCCCGATGCGCGCTTGAAGAACTTCGTCGAGATTCGCCCCGCCGACGCCATGCCCATCGAATACTGCCTGGCGTATTCGGTGCTCGTGCGCGCGTTGTTCTACAGCGACCGCAACCTCGACGTGCTCGAATCGCTGCTGTCCGCCGTGAGCGAGCAGGACATCCGAGATGCGAAGCGCGCGCTCATGGAAGATGGGTACGGCGCGCAGATCTACGGGCGCTCTGTCGAATTCTGGGCCGATTTGCTCATGGTGCTTGCGTCGGGCACGCTCGAACCGGGCGAGGCCATCTACCTCGAGCCGCTCGCTTCCATGGTGAAATACCGCTTCACGCTCGCCGAAATCTGGCCGCGCCTCATGGAGAAGCGCTTCCAGATGCCGCCCGGTACGCCTGATGCCCCCGTGATCGGCGTGGTGCCGCGCTACGATTTCGAATGGACGGGGCTGGCAATCGGCGACGGTTACCTCAGCGGCCTGCTCGAGTGCGGCGCCGTGCCCGTCGTATTGCCGGCGACGAGCGATCCCGAGCACATCAAGCGACTCGTTGCGGCGTGCGACGGGTTCCTCATTCCCGGCGGCCAAGACATCGAACCATCGCGATACGGAGCAGTTCGCGAACCGCACACGCACCGCTCGGCCACCGCGCGCGATGCGATGGAGCAGGTGCTTGTGCCCGCTGCCATCGAAGCTGGAAAACCGGTGCTCGGAATCTGCCGCGGCATGCAGTCGATCAACGTGGCGCTCGGCGGCACGCTCCACCAAGACATACGCTCAGGGCTTTCCGATGGCGCGCTGCAGCATTTTCAGAAGCGGCCCTTCGACATGCCCGCGCACATGGTCGACGTGGTCGCAGGCAGCAAGCTCGAGCGGATCGTGGAAGCGCCGCACCTTGGCGTGAACACGATTCACCACCAGGCCGTCGCCGAGCTTGGGCGTGGTCTGGTGGTAAGCGCGATCTCGCCCGACGACGGCGTCGTAGAGGGAATCGAGATGCCTGGCGAGTACTTCGTCATCGGCGTGCAATGGCATCCCGAGCATATGTGGCGCACCCGCCCGCATTCGAAGCGCCTGTTCCGCGCCTTCGTGGAAGCCGCCAAAACCCGATAGTAAGGTGCGACCTGCCGCAACCGCAGAACGCCCCCCGCCGGGCCCGAGCCGGGCACCGCCGCGCGACCGCCCCACTCGCCGCCAGACCCAAAGTGGAGCCTCCCCGCCGAGTGCCCCACTTACTGCCAGACCCAAAGTGGGGTAGTTTCT
>JAFUBE010000705.1 GCA_017460365.1 Eggerthellaceae bacterium | reverse complement strand
GCTCCATCGCGGCCTCGAGCCAGCACATGACCGTCCCGAGGGCGAGCGCCCTCCAAGACCTGGGCGAGTCGGCCCTGTCGTAGGCCGGGCACCTCCGACCGCATTTCGGGCACCGGTGCGTCTCGCGCTTGCGGGGCCTGACCGCCACGGCGATGCCCTTCTCGCGGATTCTCGCGCCCTCGATCACGGTCTTCTCGAGGCAGAGCAGTAAACGTAGTATCTTGGTCATCGCGTGATGGCCTTTCTGTTGAGGACTGTTTTGTGGTGAATCAATCCTGCTTCTTGCCGCACGCGTGGACTGCCCTCCGGGGCCGTCTCTCTTCAAAACCTGTATTTCCATGCCTCTATCTGGTGTTCTAGCGAAAACACACTCACACAGTATCCCGAAGAGCCATTTTAATGCAATCGCTACGCACATGACCGCCGAGCTGCGCTCCCTGAGAGCCGTCGACCGTCTCGTATCCGCTATTGACAACATGGTTAGCATCTTGGAATGCACGCCCTATATAAAGGCGATTTCGGAAAAGCCGTTCCTCGCCGAACGGGGATTGCGAGAATATTTCGTCATGAACTACGTGGTGGTATACCGCGTCGGCGGGAGTATCGTCACCCTTGTCAATCTGTTCCACCAAACACAGCAGTATGACTCAGAGCGCTACTGGGAAGATTAAACACGGGAGCAGAACAAAACACACGGTGACGGGGGTTTCGTGTTCGGTCGGTGATTGCTTCAGCTGGAACACGTTTGCCCCGCTCCCCGCGTGTCCCCGTGCGTTCAGATGTTGAAGCTATACCCAAGCCAAGAAAAGCGAAAGCGCCGGATGTATGTGAAATACTCACCGATCGGGCGCTTTGCTTTTGTGAGTGTAGCATGCCGACTTTATCTTGCAACCCTGCCGTTGCGGGCGACGTAGAGCATTCGTCTCACGTACGCGAGGCTGGCGGCCCACTTGCGCACCTCACGCTCGACAACCACGTCGCTTAGGCCCTTCATGCGTCGCGAGTCGAACACGATGTCGCGCGACTGGTGCAGGGCTGCGCGGATGTGCTTCTGGACGACGCGGATGTTACCCGACGTGGGCGACTTCAGCTCCCAGACAACACCGTTAGCGACGAGGTCTGCCGACTTCACGCGCTTCCCCTGGGTGCGCGGCATGAACTCAACGTCGTAGCCGGCATCGGCCAAGGCGCGAGCCGTCGCCATCTCGTGCGGCAGGATGTTCAGCTCCCCCGGAGCGGTGATTGTACCTTGTCTCTTCTCCATGGCGGGATTATATCATGTCCGATGTTTTCGGCGATTATTTTCTTGTTCCCTATCCGGTTGTCAGCGTCTATCTCCTAGAGGGACCGCGCCTCCACGGGATCTGGCCCTCGTCCGTCCGCCATCACCGCTTCCGCAGCGGATGGCGACGGGCAGATCGCGAAACCCCCGTCCTCGCGTGTTTGCGCTCATCCCACTGCGACTGTCGGCAATGGCTCGATCGCTTTGAGTGCTTCGCGGTTCGCCTCGAAGGAATCCCAGATATCGACGTTGCGCTGAAGGTTCATCCAAAACTGCGGCGACATGTCGAACAGACGCGAGCCTCAGCGCTATGTCGGGGCTCAGCGCCCGTCGCTCCCTTACGATCTCGTTAACCGACTGCCGCGAGACGCCGATGGACCGCGCGAGGTCCGCAACGGAAAGCCCTAAATCGGGCATGAACTCCTCGCGCAGCACCTCACCCGAATGCGTGGGCCTGCGCGCCATCAACGTGAATTCCCCAGCCATGATCGCCCCCTAATGGCAATCGCACAACTCGACATCGTAGGCATCCTCCCCCTCGAAGCGGAAGCGGAGGCTCCATTGATCGTTAATCGCTATAGACCATTGGCCGAACCGGTCACCGGAGAGGAGGTGCGGCCTGTTGCCAGGCGGCACGCGAAGATCCTGCACGCGATACGCGCTATCGATCATATCGAGCTTTCGCACGACCCGCTTCGCTAACTCCGCAGGAATCCGATTGGCTCGCCCGGACGTGAACAGCTCTTCGGTCGTCTTATCGGCGAATGACTTGATCATTGTCAAGTTGTAATGCGTCACGTGACACGTGTCAACTGGCGCTGAGGATATTCCTATCATCACTGGAAGTCGCCCCTTGCGTCCAGAATAGAAAGAGCCACTCACCGACTTGCGGGAAGTGGCTCATTGGTTTAGCTGCATGAGATCGGGCTCAGCATTCGTGTGCGGTTGCTTGGGTTACACGAATGCCTTCCCTCACTGAGTTTCTCTTCCTCCTCTATTATGACGTCGTATGCGCCTGGGTAACAGTTCCAGTTGTTGGATCTACAATTTGAGCTGCACTAGCTGCTGGCTTTGTCTTGGTAATCGTTACCGTGTTACTTTCTCCCCCAGCAGCTTTTACAACAACATAGAACTCGTTACCCTTAGAGGTGGTTGCAATTTCGTTACCTGTCCCACCCAATTGAATACCACCAATAGTCTCGCTACTAAGCTTGTCATTCCAGCTACTATCATTATGGGTAATTGTAACAGGGCCAGCAGCGGTATCAACGTTATCAGTAATGGCCTTAGCAGAAGCCATTGCATAAGCAGAACGCAAGCTTGCGGCATCGGTAGCTTGCGCCGCATTCTCAGTCTGACTTGCGAACACTGGGATAGCGATAGCGATCAACACGGCGATGATGGCGATGACGATGAGCATCTCCATCAGGGTGAAGCCCTTTTTGCCTTCAGCTTGAAGGGCTTCCTTTCTTGCTTTGAGCATCTCGAGCATATCTCCTCCTTTACAAACTAGCCGGGCTCGTCTTCCCGGCTCCTTCACAGCTTCAATTGTAGGACTACCACCTAGCTCGTTCAACCCGCTGTTACCTTCAACAAGCGTCCTTTCAACCAGACACCCGAATGCACAGTTTCTCCATACGCCCAGTTCACAACGTGACTTCAGAAATCAATCGAAGAATATGAAAGGCTGTGGCTCTCATGCATGATTGACAGCCATTCGGCTGGCGTCACAACGGGGACCATCGAGCGATCAAAACCTTTTTCGTCGCGCGTAACGAGGTAATCGGCCTTCGCTTTCGCAGCGCTCATAGCGATAAGGCAATCTTCAAAATCGCCCCACATAAGCCCAAGCGCAGCGGTTACATCGCCGCCAGTGAGGTCGACTGGGGTCACTACTTCCAGCAACTTCGACATAGAACGTTGCACCCGATCGGATCTGATGTAATGCGCAAGCACGTAATATGCGTCTTTGAGCGACTGGGTGGATACCCAAAGTGTCGCATCTCCAAAATAGCCGGCGGCGATGACCTTCTCTGCGTCTTCGAAAAACGGAAGCTGCTTTCCGAGGAAATCGATCACGATATTTGTGTCAAGCAAGAGATTCTTAATCGGTGCGCCTCCCGCGCTTGATGAGCTCCTTGTAATCGACGCCCTCTTGGCTTGCCCAGTCGATATCGAGCGTGCATTCCTCGACGAAGGCCTGAAACTTTTGCGGAGTCCTTTCGGGCGATGATTCGCCTTCGCTTGCACCAGGAAGACGCTTTTCGGAAATCACGTAGTCGAAAGCATCGTTTATGAGATCGGATACCGTGAGCCCCATGGCAGAGAGGATGCTGCTCCCCCGCTCTTTCTTCGCGCGTGGAACACGTGCGCTTACGAGAGTGTTATCCATATTGTACCTTTCTTCTGGCGTTATACGTATTACTTATTGTAGCACACGTGGCTGGTTGATAACATAGTGCACCTTTGGTGCCGTTAGCGAATCCGCAGATACACTGCGGAGACCCTTCGACTACGCAACCATGCGGCCCGCTCCACTCGGGATGACAAGGATGAAGCGAGGTATACCGCTATGCCGAAATACGGATGTTCTTCAGGTCGTCGGGGACGCTCGCCCCGTTCTTGGGTACGACCCAGGCCTCGATAGAGGAAATGCGGTTCTGCGAATCATATTGGAGATGGCCAAGTTGCACGTGATATTCCCCAGGGCCGTTCATCGCGTCGGATAAGAAGGCGCGGTTCCCGGCATCGGCCCAGCTGTTCGAGGCTGTCGGCCCCACATCACCTGTGAAGCCGATTTCGGCCAAATTCTGGATGTTCGATGACCCGACCTGGGGATTCGCATTGGGGTCCGTGGTCCCACTGTTGTCGCGATACCGCAGCACATTAACCCCTTCGGTATTCTCGAGCCTTCCTGCGTAATTCGGATTCGTGCCAGTGGCTTCTAGGAACTCCTCCTTGGTCATGCCCAGGTATTGCTCGGCAATGTGTTTTATTGCATCTACGTCAGCCGCGAGGCGCGCGCTCGCGCTCTCGGACGTCAGGGGAACCGTTGGATCGCCGAACAGAGGCGCGTTGACCGCATACGTCATGCCGTAGACGAGCGATCCCCAGCTCACGAGCGACGGTTTCCCGTTGTAGAACCCGACCGACACGAAGCCGCCACTCGACGCAGTGCCGTTCACCTTCACGCCACCGACCTCATAATCAGCCGGCTGGTCCCATTGTCCATAACGGCTGATTCCACTTGTTGTCGACGAGCCTGCGAGCTTGACAGCCCGCCCGTTCGAAGCGTCGTATGCGTAGCTCACAGCATCGCTCGTGCCACCATCTTCCTCGAACTGCATGACGGCCGCAGCAAGCGCTGAACGCGCGTTCGACTCATCGGTCGCCCGCTGCGCGTTTCCGAGCTGGCTTGCGAACACAGGGATGGCAATGGCGACGAGCACCGCGATGATCGCGATAACGATGAGCATTTCCATGAGGGTGAAACCCTTGGCGGTTCTGCGGTTCATAGTGCACTTTCGAATCTGGAACGGTGGTACTGATTGTTTATAACGCGAAACCCGAAAGCGGGCAAGTAAACGTGTCGTAACAATGCCGTGGGTTGGGTTCGGATTTGCACTTGGCGGAAAAGTGTGACGCGGCTTCGCCGCTGTATTGGACCCCGCCGCTTCGCGGCGGCGGCAAGCTCAAGAGCTTGCCCTACGGTGGGGTTTGCGTCGGCATGGCGCCATCCGCTGGGAGCTGCGGCTGTGGGTTTTACCAGCGGTGCTGGCAACCTCGCCTCTCGCGCAGCGGGGAAAGTGTGACGCGGCTTCGCCGCTATATTGGAACCCGCGCCTTACGGCGCGGCGGCAAGCTCAAGAGCTTGCCCTACGGTG
>JAFUBE010000704.1 GCA_017460365.1 Eggerthellaceae bacterium | reverse complement strand
GTTCGGATTCCTCGCCCGACTGCAACTCGGCCTCTGTGCCAGCTGGGGACGCCGTCTCCCCAACTTCGCCCGCACTTGTGGAACCGGCCTGTGTGTCCGCGCCGTCGGCCGCCATGGCGGCTTCCTCAGCAGAAGTGGTGGATTGCGCGGCGGCCGCGGGCTCGGAGGCCGCGACTTCAACCGTGTCCTCGACGGTCGGCGCGGTGATGGCGCGCACCTTGATCTTGCTCGTAAGGGCGATTTCCGAAGCGGTGAGCTTGTACTTCTTGTCCTTGTTGAGCGAAAGCTTCGTGTCCTGGTCGTCGATCGTGGCCGTGACCGATTCGATCTGGTAGCCGTTGTCGGGCGTCGCCGTGAATTCCATGTCGGCGCCCGAGGGCAGCGTGACCTTCGTGGCAGGTTCTGCGATGACCTGGTCGGCATAGGTGATGTAGGCATGCTCGAACTCGAGCGGGACGTCTATCGACGTCGTTTGCGCGAGTCGCTCTTGCACGCCCTCGACCGAGTCTGCCGATGCCTTGTGCGCAAGGCCGCTGATCGGCCATTGCAGGAAAACGAGCGACAATGCCACGATGACCGCCACGACATTCGTGAGCGCTTTTTTCAGTGTTGCTTGAGATATCTTGTTCATCGCCGTTCCCCCTTTCTACCACTCGTTCATTTCGTCGTTCTTGCGACGCCGTATGCCTGCGAACACGATCAGGCCGACCACGACGACCGCTGCGCCGATCCCGACAGGCGGCAACCATTCGGGCACCTGCATGATGGAGGAGGCCGCGGTGCTCGTGCCGCCTCGATCGAAGCCAGATGCCAACGGCGTTTCGCTGTCTTCGATGCGCTCGGTGTTCGAATCGACGCCGCTCTCGTTGGTAAGCGTCGCGTTGTTGTCGCCGCCGTCGAACACGTTGTACGTGCGGCCGTCGTTGAGCTGCATCGCCTGGACGTCGGCAGCTGCAGCCTGTTCATCGGTCGTGGCGGCGGTGGCCGTCGCGGTCGTCGTGGGCCCCTCGAGGTACACGACGCGAATCGTGTTGATGATGGTTTCCGAGCTCAGCGTGTCGTTCACGTCGCGGTAGTACACCGAGTACGTCGAGAGGCCGGAATAGTAGCTATGCGCAATCGCGCTGTCCTGCCCGTCGAGCTTCACGTAATCGACGCCGTTTGCGCTGAACGTATCGGGCGACTCTATCGTGATGCGGCTGTTGTCGCCGGGGTCCGACGTGTAGGTGTGCGACTCGACGACCGCTCCCGTGAGGAAGTTCACGTAGTTCACGGTGACGTCGTAAGCGCCCGGTGCTTGGTAGCCTTCCGGCACGTAGAAGACATCGATGCTCGGAACGGCGCCGGAATGCAGCGTGTAGGCGTACTCGTCGGGGGTGCCGATGAGGTTGTAGGTGATTCCGTTCGCTTCCACGGTGCTCGGCGGCGTCACGGTCGGCACGGCCTCGGTCGCCGTTTCGTGCTGCGTTCCGAGGGTTCGGCCTTCATCGTTCACGCGTTTGCTGCCGTCGATGAGGTTGAAGGCGACATTCACCTGCGACGCCTCGCGCGGCTGTGCGGTGTAGGAAACCTTCACCGTGCGCGTGCGGGTGAGCACGTTGTCGGTCGCGGCGCTCAGGCGAATCGTGGGCGAGCCGTCGATGAGGTAGGTTACGACTTCCGATGCGCCCTTCGCGTCGGTTTCGGTCTTGTGAATCGCAGACGGCGCCGTGTAGAGGAACTCGCCGGTCACGTTAACGCTGTCGGTCGCGATGACGGTTCCCTTTTCGTCGATCATCTGGATGGTGGCCACAGAGAAGCCCGCGAGCGCCTGGTCGGCTTCCGACATCTTCACGCAATACACGCTGAACGAGGTGCCGCCCGGGTTGGTCGCGGTGACCGAGCTCTTGAAGAAGACGGTGCGGTAAAGCGAGCCGTCGTCGGCCTTGATGACCGAGGGGATGTCGACGCGGCGCTCCTCGCCATACGCGAGGCCCGGGATCTTGGTCGTGGCCACGGTGTTGCCGGCGGCGTCGACGTACTTCACGACGCCGTCGACCGTAGTCGCCTCGTCGTACTCCTCGTAGACGAAGTGCTGGGCACCTTCGCCGGTCGGCTTGGCGTCGTTCGCCAGCCGGTAGGTGTGACCGTTCGCGAACAGGGTTTCGGACGGCTCGAACGGGCGCGCCGCGATCTCGCTCGCGTTGACCACCCTGGTGCCGATGAGCTTCGTCGTGCCGTCGGGAAGGTCGGCGTACACGCCGTAGAGCGCACCGCTGTACAGCAGGTCGCCGCCCGCGCGGCTCGCGTAAGCTTCGATCGTGTAGGTGCCGTCGAGCGCGTTCAGGTCGAGTCCGTCGATGTCGATCGTGGCAATGCCCGCCCAGGTGGCGCCGTCATCGGCCGACGCGTTCTCGCCGATCGTGTACGGGAGCTTCTCGGCAATGGCCTGGCCGTGCGCCTTCACCGTGAGGAACACCTTCTCGCCTGCCGAGCCGTCGACGTCGAGCACGTCGACCTCGCCCGACTCGATTGCCGAGCCCGAGCCGTGGTAATCGGCCCCATGCACGGTTGCCGCGAAGGCGCTTCCCGCCCCCAAGCACGACGCGAGAGCCGCTGCGCACGCCGCTCGGGCCAGCAACGACAGGCCCCCTTTATACGACGAAACGGGGGCGAGCCCCCATCCGTTAGAATTTCCCATGTTTGCTACATCTCCCTCGAACGCTATAGTCGTTTGGCGCTGAGCACCAAGCGATTCGAGCTTGAGCAGGTGCTCAGCGTGATGACGTGGTCGTAACCCGCCACCTCGACTCCCGTGTCGTACATCGATCGTTCTTTCAACTGGCGCGCGAACGCGTCGAACGCCTGAGTGTTCGTGAAGCCCACCTGATACGTGTCGTCGGAGGGGTCGACTATGT
>JAFUBE010000703.1 GCA_017460365.1 Eggerthellaceae bacterium | reverse complement strand
GTCGAGGATCTCGAAACGCACGACCATCTGGCGCATGGCGGCTTCGTACTTCTGCAGGATTGCGTGCATCTCGTTGGTGAACTCTTCGTAGCGGTCAAGCGCGCTCGCGTCGAGCAGCAGCTCTTGGGTCGAGCCCTTCACGATGGTGTCGGCGCTCGGCACGATCTTCCACGTTGCGGTGCGCACGGCGCCGGTCGGCGTCACGCGAATGCCCGCATCGGGTATCTTGGCCCCTTTTGCCATTTATTCGCCCTCCTTAGCACGTTGCCAGTACGTTTCCATCTCGTCGAGCGTGAGGTCTTCCACGCTGCGCCCCGAGTCCCATGCCGCTTGCTCGACCTGAGCGAACCTGCGCCGGAACTTCTCGTTCGACGCCCGCAGTGCGCTTTCCGCGTCGATTCCCATCTTACGCGCGACGTTCACGAGCGCAAACAGCATGTCGCCGAATTCAAGCTCGGCGTGTGCCGCCTGGGGTCTGACCCCAGGCGGCTCATTGTCGACTGGATTACGTAGAATTTTGCCATCGGGGGTCTTCGGCGCAGTTGCGTAGGCTTCCTCGAGCTCGGCGCGCTCTTCGGCGACCTTGTCCCACACGTCGGCGAGCGTTTCCCATTCGAAGCCGACGGCGACCGCCTTGCGCGAGATCTTCTGAGCCTGCAACAGGGCGGGGAAGTGGGTGGGAACGTCGTCGAGAAGGTGCTTGTCGGTGGAGGCGTCTCCCGCTTTCTCGGCGAGCTTCACCTGCTCCCACAAGTCTGCGACCTCGTTGGCGTTCTCGGCGCGCATGTCGCCGAACACGTGCGGATGCCGGCGGATCATCTTCTCGTCGATCGTGGCGCATACGTCGTCGATCGTGAAAGCGCCCTCGTCGGCGGCGATCTGACTGTGAAGCACGACCTGTAGCAGTACGTCGCCGAGCTCTTCGCGCAGGTGATCGCTGTCTTTCTCGGCGATGGCGTCGAGCGCTTCGTACGCTTCCTCGATCATGTAGTCGCCGATTGACGCGTGCGTCTGCGCCCGGTTCCACGCGCATCCGCCATCGGGCGAGCGCAACTTCGCCACCGTTTCCACGAATTTGTCGAATGCCGGATGTTCGGCCTCTGGCATGGTGTTCCTTTCCGCATGCGCCAAGTACGTTCGGGGCTAAAATGGCGCAGATTGTTCGGTTCGCAGTATATACTATGCGAACATGCAGACTTTTATCGACACGCTCGACGACCCGCGACTCGACCCGTATGCTCGGCTAACCGACCTTCAGCTGCGCAGCCGCATCGAGCCCGAGCGCGCTGTGTTCATCGCCGAGTCAGTCGAGGTGATCGATCGTGCGCTCGACGGTGGAATGTACCCGTTATCGCTGCTCACGGCAGAGAAGCACCTGCCACAGTTGGAAGGTGTCATCGCGAAGATGACCGCCGCGAACTCGGAAGCGCCCGTGTTCGTGGCGCCCGAGGGCGAGCTCGCGCGGCTGACCGGCTTCGAGCTCACGCGCGGGGCGCTTGCGGCGTTTCGGCGGCCGCCCGAACGCTCGGTGGCCGACGTCGTGCGCGATGCGCGTCTCGTGGCCGTGCTCGAGGACATCCGCAACCACACCAACGTCGGGGCGATCTTCCGCTCAGCGGCTGCAATCGGCGCCGACGCGGTGCTCGTGTCACCGGCGTGCTACGACCCGCTGTACCGTCGCGCCGTGCGCGTGTCGATGGGCACCGTGTTCCAGGTGCCATGGGCGCGCATCGGCGACGACCCCCACGATTGGGCGCGCGAAGGCGTGCCGTTGTTGCACGACCTCGGCTTCACGACGGCCGCGATGGCGCTGTCCGACGACTCGATTCCGCTCGACGATCCGCAGCTGAAAGCATGCGAACGGCTGGCGCTCGTGTTCGGCACCGAGGGCGACGGCCTGGCTCCGGCTACGATCTCGCGCTGCGACTTCACCGTGCGCATCCCCATGCAGCACGGCGTCGACTCGCTCAACGTCGCCGCCTCGAGCGCCGTCGCGTTCTGGGAACTGCGCCGCCCCGCCAGGTGAACCACCTCCCGCCCCGCCGCCCGGGCTACCCCACTTACTGCCAGACCC
>JAFUBE010000702.1 GCA_017460365.1 Eggerthellaceae bacterium | reverse complement strand
GGCCCACCAGCAGCATGTGGTAGGAGTTCTCGCGCACGAGGTCGAGCGCGCTCGGGCTGTCGAGCAGGATGCGGCGAAGCGCGGCCTCGAGGGCGGGCGCGTCGCCTGCCTTCAGCGCCCTGTGCAGGGCGGTCAGGCTGGCACGGTTGCCGGCCACGGTCAGCGAGCGCTCCGCGAACTCCTGCCGGTACAGCAAGCCCACCTCGCGGTTGGGCACCCGCAGCTCTCGTTCCAGGAACACGTTGTTCGGCTCGGCGGTGTCCCCGGTTGTCAGGTAGCCGGCCAGGTACAGCTGGCTCCATATCGCCTGCGGGTCGACGCCTATCATGTCGAACACGGTGGCCAGGTCGATCGGCTCGCTCACGGCGCCGCCGGCGGCCAGCGCCTCCAGTTCCTCGCGCGTGACGCCCTCGGCCTGGCGGAACAGGTCGTGGACCACCGCGTTGCTCGACGTGTTCCCCCAGTAGGGCTGGGCGACCCCGCCTTCCGCCAGGTAGCTCAAGAGCGACCACGGGTTGTACACCCGCTCGCCGCCGAACACGTAGCCGTCGTACCAGTCGCGCATCTCGTCGAGCGAGCCATCGCGCCCCAGGTAGGTCGCGAGCTCGGCGGCCTCTTCCTCGGTGAACCCGAACGCCTCGGAGAAGCGGTGGTTCAGCGCCGTGTCGACCTCGATGTTGTTCAGGCCCGAGAATATCGACTCGCGGCTGACGCGCTGCACGCCGGTGAGCACGGCGGTGTACAGCGAGGTCGTGCCCTTCAGCGCGTCGGTCAGCCACGAGCGGTAGAACGTGACCGCCTCGTCGCGGAAGCCGCGCAGGTGGCCCTCGGTGACGGGCGCGTCGTACTCGTCGATGAGGATGACCGTTCCAGCCCCGTGGTGGCGGGCGAGCAGGCCCGACAGCCACGCGAGCGACGTCTTCAGCTCGATTGGCTCGAAGCGTCCGTCCTTCATGCAGGAGAGCCGCGCCTTCTCGCCCTCGTCGAGCACGCCGCTGTCGAGCAGGTAGTCGTGGCGCTTGCACTCGCCGGCCATGTAGCTCGCAATGGAGCTGCTCACCTCTTCCCACGTCATCCCGTGCGCGCCGCCCAGGTTCAGGTACACCACCGGGTGCGCGCCCTGCTCACGGGTGTAGCGCTCGCCGGCCTGCATGATGGCCAGGCCGTCGAACAGGGCCGAGCGGTCGGGGATCGGCACGCTGGCGCCTTCCACCGGCGCCTCGAAGTAGCACTGCAGCATGCGCATCGCGAGCGACTTGCCGAAGCGGCGCGGCCGGCAGAACAGCGTGGCGCCAAACTCGCGCCGGTCGATCAGCTCGCGCGCGAGCAGCGACTTGTCGACGTACACGTACGAGCCGATCAGCCTCTCGAAGTCCTCCACGCCGATGGCGAGCGCCTTGCGCCCCGCGTTGTCGATTATGCGTCCGGAAGATATACCCATACCGGCCTCCTAGCCCCGCGCTTTTGCGTCACGCCGATTCTACCATGCGCCCTCCCTGGCCCAACAATCGTGCGCGTCGCGCGGGCTAACATCGCTGGGCACTGCCGCACAAGACGTATAGAAATAGTTGTTGACCTGCGACACGGCAACAGGTAGAATAATGTTTCGCACCACACAAACTGGTCAGGTAGCTCAGCTGGTAGAGCAGGGGACTGAAAATCCCCGTGCCGGGGGTTCAAGTCCCTTCCTGACCACCATGAATTCCCAGGTCAGCCCGTTGTGGCTGGCCTTTTTGCTGGTCATGACCAGCACTGTGATCATCATTTTGCCAGCACCACATCTGTTCGTCATCCTTCGGGTTATAGGCCGTAAACCGGGCTGCACGCATCACCGAGTCCGGCCAGTCTACGGCCGGACGCGCTTTTGTCGCCGCATCCCAACCTGGGACAGGGAGCTGGCCCGTGCCAGCGGTCTTCGTCCCGGCTAGCCGAACAGGAGCTCGCGTTCTTCGGGGGGCAGGGCTGCGCGGGCTTGGTCGCGCAGGTTGTTCACGCCGATGAAGAACTGGCGCATCATGGCGACGACAAGGTAGCGACCCTTGGGGGTGAGCGTGATTTCCTCGGGGTTGTCGGTCACGATGGCGCCGGCGGCACGCATGAAGGCCATTTCGACGGGTAGGCCGTTTTCCACCGTGAGGCCGAAGTCGCGTTCCCATTGCAGCTTGTCGAGGCGCAGCCCGAACAGTTGCATGAGGAATCGGTAGCGCATGCGATCGTGGATGTTGAAGTCGGTGCGACCCATGATCGACATGCGGCCGGAAGCGATCGCCTCCGAGTATTCGCGCAGCGAGAACGTGTTCACGTACAGGCTGTTGCCGAGGTAGGTGATTCCGCCGCTGCCGATCGCGGGGTATTCCTCGTACTGCACGACGTACTCGTCGATCATGTCATGCGCCGCCTGGTGCCTGGCACCCAGCGGCTCACCCCCGGCGGCGCGGCGGTTGAAGGTCCAGGCGCTCGAATGCTCGAACAGCGGGTCGTCGCCGCCGGCGAGCAGCTCGTCGATGATCTCGTAGAAGCGCTGCTCGCGGTCGTAGTCGACCTTCCCTACCGTGCGCGCGAGCGAGCGCTCGACCGACGGCGAGGCCATGAGCGGGTAGAACGTGGTTTGCGAGCAGCCCGATTCCACGATGCGCTCGATGTCGTGGATGAGCATGTCTTCCGTCTGCGCGGGGAAGTTGAAGATCATGTCGGCGTTCATCGACTGGAAATGCGGCGTGGCGTACTGGATGCGCTCGACGATCTCGTCCGCGCAGCCGTACTTGTCGTAGCGGTCCATCTGCTTGAGCAGGCCGTCGTCGAAGCTCTGCACGCCGACCGACAGGCGCTGCACGCGGCCCTCGAGCTTCTCGAGGATAGGTTCGATCAGGTGATTCGGGTTCGTCTCGCTGCTGACCTCGCGGATGCTGAACAGCTCGCGCGCGAGGTCGATCGTCTTGCACAGCTCGTCGATCATCACCGTGGGCGTGCCGCCGCCGACGTAGACGCTGTCGAAGTCGTAGCCGAGATCGGCAAGCATGCGCATCTCGCGGCGCAGCGCGTCGAAGTATGGGATGGCGCGCTCCTCGCTGAATGGGAAGCGGTTGAACGAGCAGTACGGGCACAGCTTCGTGCAGAACGGCACGTGCATGTACAGCATGTAGCGCTGGCCAGGGCGGGGACCCGGCACGCGCGTGTCGGTCGTGCGGTTCAGCTTCAGGTAGTTTTTCGAGCTCTCGCGCACGGCGAGGCTGATCAGGCGTTCGGACAGCATGGTGCTCCTTGTCGTCGGAGTGTGCGTTTCGTGCTATAATTTCGCTAGGAGACGCCCCGAGCATCCGGGTAGCGTTTCGGTTGGTTAAGCCGGGGTGGTCGTCAAGCTTTCCCGGCTTTTTCCTTTCCTACACACCATTCGTCACTCCCTTCTCACCAGCAGCAAGCCGATAATCCCTATCACCACAGAAGTCAATCACACACGGCAGATACTGTTTGTGGATCCATTGGTAGCCCTCCTTTCGGTTGGGCTACCCGGATGCGACGAAGCGCCTTGGGCTGATTCTAGCATCTGCCGCGCCGCAGTGGGGCGGGCGGGGCGGCGGCGGGGTTAGGCCCAGGCGTCGCGACCACGGAGGGCGCGGGCGCCGATGTCGGTGCGGTTCTGCTTGCCATCGAAGTGGATGATGTCGCAGGCGCGGTAAGCCAGGTCGCGGGCCTCCTCGAACGTAGCGCCCATGGCGGTGACGTTCAACACGCGGCCGCCAGCGGTCACGAGCGCGCCGTCGTCGCGGGCGGCGGTGCCGGCATGGTACACCTTCACGTCGTCGAGCGCGTCGGCAGCGTCGATCCCGGTGATGACCTTCCCCTTCTCGTAGGCGCGCGGATAACCCTCGCTCGCGAGCACCACGGTGACGGCCCACTTATCGGCCCAGGCGAGCGCGATGTCGTCGGGGCGCCCTTCGGCTACGGCGAGCATGACGTCGACCAGGTCCGACTCAAGGCGCGGCAGCACGACCTGCGTCTCCGGATCGCCGAATCGCGCGTTGTATTCCAGCAGCTTGGGGCCGGCAGGCGTGAGCATGAAGCCGCCGTACAGCACGCCGCGGTAGTCGTGGTCGAACTCGCGCGCGGTCGCGGCGGCGGCGCTGGCCATGACGTCTTCCATCTGCGCGAGCTCGTCGGCAGTCACGATGGGAACCGGCGAGTACGCGCCCATGCCGCCGGTGTTGGGGCCCTCGTCGCCGTCGTAGGCGCGCTTGTGGTCCTGGCTCGGCGCCATGCAGTACGCGCGGCCAGCGCTCACGAACGCGAGCATCGAGCACTCGGGACCGGTGAGGCATTCCTCGATGACCACCGTGCTGCCGGCCTTGCCGAACGCGCCGGCGAAGCACTCGCTCACGGCGGCGTGCGCTTCCTCGGCCGTGGCCGCCACGACGACGCCCTTCCCCGCCGCCAGACCGTCGGCCTTCACGACGATTGGCGCGCCCTGCTCGTCGATGTAGGCGTGCGCGGCCGCTTCGTCGCTGGTCGACAGGTATGCCGCGGTGGGAAGGTCGTTGCGCATCATGAATTCCTTGCAGAAGGTCTTGCTGCCCTCGAGCTGGGCGCCTTGCGCATCGGGGCCGAACACGGGGATGCCGGCGCCGCGCAGCACATCGGCCACGCCCGCGACCAGCGGCGCCTCGGGGCCGATGACCACGAGCCCGATGTCGTGAGCCTGCGCGAACGCGAGTACCGCCGGGCCGTCGTACGCTGCGAGATCGGGCACGTTGCGCGCGAACCCGGCCGTTCCGCCGTTGCCCGGCGCCACGTACAGCTCGTCGCAGCGCGGCGACTTCGCGAGCGCCCAGCTGATCGCGTGCTCGCGCCCGCCGCTTCCCAGTACCAAAATGTTCATGATGGCCCCTTTCCGCTTGTTTTGCCTTGTACATAAGTATACAGGCGAACGCTGCGCCGCAACCCCTGCAGAACAACACGCCAACGTACGATGACGCACCTACCCGCGAGAACGCACCTGCCGAGACAAGACGCTTACGGCCTCGTTTGTTCCTGGGTCGTCCGCAGGCCCCAACGGGTCGCTTGGAGCGCCTTTATGGTATCGCCTGGCGTAAGCGTGATCGCAACCGGGGCGCTGCGCAGCAATTGCTTGTCGTACGTGACGAGGATGTCGGGGTGTACCCGCTCGGCTGCGGCGAGCACGAGGTCGTCCTCGAGATCGCCGATGATCTCGCGGTACGTGCACGCCATGGTGACGTCCGATTCGTCGGCCGCCACGGCGACCGCCGTCTCGCGCATGGTCTGCACGCATGCCCACGCGAGTTTGCGAATCGAGAGAACCGCCGCCTCGTCGAGCCGACCTTCCGCGCGAGCTCTCGCTTTGAGCTCTTTCTGAACGAAAAAGAATACGTCTTTCAGAATGTGAACCGGGTAGACGACGCTTACGTCATGGGTTCTCACAAACGTGAAAAACTCTACGGTATCGCTCACGTCATATTGACGTCCCAGGAAATAATCGACCCACACGTTCGTGTCGACGAGCAGAAGCGGTTTCGTCCTCATCATGCGCCACACCGCTCTTCCATGCGTTCCCACATCTCCTCGGCTATGGCCTCGCTTAGGTCGGCATCACGTGGAAACGGGCCGAGAACGATGCCGTAGTCATCGCAAAAATCATCGATCATTTGCCGAATGGTGATAATAGGGTCGTCCTCCGCCAGCTCGCGGACGGGTTCGGGCTGCTCTACGAGAAGCGCCGCCACCTCGTCGAGGTCCTTCCCGCGTTTGGCCGCCTTTTCCCAGAGCGCATTGATGGCCTTGGTTGGCGTGAACCCGATTTCAGCCAGCGCCGCCGTTCCCGCCTCCTTCAAGCTGCGGGGCATGCGCGTGTTCATCTGCACCGTTGCTTCCATGGCATCTCCTAACAATTATATGCTATACAGTATAGCATATAACAATTGTCACTCGTATGCGACGTGGAACGCCACGTAGGGGCAAGCCTCGACTCAGCTGCGGCCTTCGCGCCGCGAGCGAGGTGTGAACGGCGAGGGGTGAGCGGCGAGATGGCGTGCGTCAGGTTCCTAATCGCGTTCGCGGTACCAGTCGCGGACGATGGTTTGGTCGCGGTCGGGGCCCACGCTGACGAACGAGATGCGCACGCCGGTGATGTCTTCCAAGTGCTTCACGTAGGCCTGCGCGTTGGCGGGCAGCTCGTCGAAGCTGCGGCAGGCGGTGATGTCTTCGCCCTTCCAACCGGGCAGTTCCTCGTAGATCGGCTTCGCGTGGAAGAGGACCGACTGCTGCATCGGGAAGTAGTCGTAGCGGCGGCCGTCGCACTCGTAGGCGACGCACACCTTAATGGTGTCGAATTCGGAGAGCACGTCGAGCTTCGTGAGCGCCACGTCGGTGAGGCCGTTCGTTTCCGCAGCGTAGCGGCCAATCACGGCGTCGAACCATCCGCAGCGGCGCTTGCGGCCGGTGGTCACGCCGAACTCGTGGCCGACCGAGCACAGCTTCTCGCCGACCTCGGCCTCCTCGCCAGTGCCGCCGTCTTCCGGGAAGCGCTGTTCGGTCGGGAAGGGGCCGGCGCCCACGCGCGTGAGGTAGGCCTTCTGAATGCCGAGCACGCGGTCGATCGCCTTCGGGCCCACGCCCGTGCCGGTGGCGGCGCCGCCCGCGCAGCATGCCGACGACGTGACGAACGGGTAGGTGCCGTGGTCGATGTCGAGCAGCGTTCCCTGCGCGCCCTCGAACAGGATTGACTTGCCCTCGCGCAGCGCCTCGTTCAGCAGGTGCGCGGTTTCGGCCATGTACGGCCGCAGGATGCGCGCGTAGGGCAGGTATTCCTCGCAGATTTCCTCGACCGTGTAGGCGTGCAGGCCGTACACTTTCTCGAGGATGGGGTTCTTCTGCGCGATGGCCGTCTTCACCTTCAGGCGGAAGATGTTCTCGTCGAGCAGGTCCTGAACGCGGATGCCGCGGCGGGCGGCTTTGTCCTGGTAGCAGGGGCCGATGCCGCGCTTGGTCGTACCGCTCTGGTTGCTGCCGAGACGCTTCTCCTCGGCGCCGTCGAGATCTTTGTGGTAGGGCATGATGATGTGAGCGTCGCAGCTGATCTTGAGGTTCTGACAGGTGATGCCCTCGGATTGCAGCATCGCCATCTCCTTCACGAGCACGCCCGGGTCGATGACCACGCCATTGCCGATGACCGGCGTGGAATGCTCGTACATAACCCCGCTCGGCATGAGGTGCAGCGCGAGCTTCGTGTTGCCGTGAATGACCGTGTGACCTGCGTTGTTACCACCTTGGAACCGCACGACGTAGTCGTAATCGGCGGCGATCAGGTCGGTCACCTTGCCCTTGCCCTCGTCGCCCCACTGCGCGCCCACCAGCACCGTGTTCATATGCGTCCTTTTCTCGGATTGCTACTCGGATTTTCATGACCCCGAAATTATACAGCAGCGGGATGGATTGGTTGGCGGATGAGCGATGGCGGGACCTTGTCAGCGAAAAGATGGCAGTTCAAAGTGGCAATTTTTTCGAGTTGCGGTCGATTTCGGTAATTTGGGCTCTATTCATGACAATTTATTCGATTTGTGGTCGCTCTTTGCTGAGCCG
>JAFUBE010000701.1 GCA_017460365.1 Eggerthellaceae bacterium | reverse complement strand
TACAACGGGTGGGGCCGACCAAACACGTCGTGGACCCAAGGCGGGCAGGTTCACCGGGCTTTGCGGAGAACCACGTAGGGGCGGCACTCGTGCCGCTCGGGGGCTGTATCAAAAGCCGTGTGATCCGCTGGTAAAGTAACCCCCGCAGGGACGCCTTTCAAGGCGGCCGCGGAGCACGTGAGGCACGCGGGCGGAGCGAGTGCCGGCAAAGATGGCCTGCCATGTTCGCCAAAGCCGGATATCGGCTCGTGCTGGACTTTTGATACAGCCCCACGAGAAGCGGCGCGCTTACTTCAAGGCCACGTGGACGGCGGCGATGCCGCCGGTGTAGTTCTTCCAGGCGATGTCGTGGAAACCGGCCTCTTCCATCAGGCGCGCAAGGCCGCGCTGGTCGGGGAACGCCTGAATCGACTTCGCGAGGTACACGAAGCCCGACTTGTCGCCGGTGATGAGCCCGCCCCAAAACGGGATCAGGTGTCGCAGGTAGAAGCGGTCCAGCGTGCGCCACACGGGGTTCGGCGGCGTGGAGAACTCGAGGCACACGAGCGCGCCGCCCGGCTTCAGCACGCGGTACATCTCGGCGAGTGCGCGCGGACGGTCGGGCATGTTGCGGATGCCGTACGCCATCGTGATGACGTCGTACGATTCGTCTGCGTACGGGATGTTCTGCGCGTCGACCACGTCGAAGTCGACCGGCACGCCGTCGAAGCCGCCCCGCGCGAAGTGTATGCGCGCGACTTCCAGCATTTCAGGCACGAGGTCGGTCAGCTGGATGTGCCGCGGATGAAACGCGCGCGCCACCCAGCGCGACACGTCGCCGGTGCCGCCTGCGATGTCGAGCACGTCGTGCTCGGGCCGGATGGGGGCCTGGCGCATCATGCCGTCGAGCCAGCGGCGGTACGCGCCGAAGCTCGAAACGGCGTTGAACCGCTCGTATTTGCGCGCGATCTGCGAGAAGATGTCCTTCACGCGCGCAGTCGACAGCTCCGCCGGCGCCGCTTGCCCAGTTGCAGTATCGATGGTGGTTATCGTTTTCCCGTTGTCCATGCAGACCAGTATAATATTATGTTCCAGAAACCGTGGGTAAATCATGGGTCAAACGGGTACGCCGTTTGGCTCTTCGCATTTGAAGGTGGAACATGGCGAAACAAGGACAGAGGAAGCAGAAGATGACGGCCGCGCAGCGCCAGGCGCGCATCAAGGCGGCCGAAGAGCGTCAGCAGCGCGACGAGGAAGCCAAGCAGAGAAAACAGCGCGGCAAGCAGATTTTCACGATCGCGATTTGCGTCATCTTGGTGCTCGCGCTCAGCATCCCGACCATCGCGCTGTCGCTTCTGGGCTCGTCGTAAGCGCAGGCAGCGGAGGCAAACGTGTTTGGCATCGGCGGATTCGAACTATTCATAATTCTCATTTTCGGCTTCCTCATCTTCGGGCCCGACAAGCTGCCCGAGATTGCGAAGACGGTCGGCAAGGGCATCGCGCGGTTCCGCGAAGCCCAACAGGAGATGAACGACACGCTCGGCGGCGAGAAGATCTTCGACCCGAACAACCCCGACGAGCCGTTCAAAGACCCGGTCGAGGTGCTCGACCGCATCGCGCAGAAGCAGGAAAACACGAAAGCCGGGACGGCGTCAGCTGGCACGGCGGCTGCGCCTGCGCAAGCGGCTCCGGCGGCATCGGCGGCGAGCGGGCAGGCGGCCGAGTCCACGCAGGAAAGCTTCACCGAGCGCAAGGCCCGCTACGAGCGCGAACGCGCGGCCCGCAAGGCAGCCGAGGCCGAAGCTGCAGCGGCAGCTGCCGCTGGCGACGACTCAGCAACCGCGCCGGCCGCCGCGCCGGCCGAAAGGGGTGACGCGTCATGCCTATCGGTCCTGCGCGCATGCCCCTGATGGAGCATCTCGGCGAGCTCAGGATGCGCCTCGTGCGCATCGTGGTCGTGCTGATCGTGGCGGTGTGCGTCTTCTACCTGGCGGCCGGCACGATGGGCCAGTTCCTGTTGCTGCCCATCGCCGAATTTCTGCCCCGCGCCGAAGACGGCACGGTGTCGCTCAGCTTCCTGAACGCGTTCGACCCGTTCACGGTTAAGTTCAAGATCGCGTTCTGGATGGCGGTGGTCGCGACCTCGCCCATCATACTGTGGCAGATCCTGGCGTTCTTCCTGCCCGCGCTCAGGCCCAACGAGCGCAAGTGGTTCATCCCGACGTTCGTGGCGGCGGTCGCGCTGTTCATTTTCGGCACCGTGTTCTGCTACCTCGTCATCTTGCACCCGGCGTTCCAGTGGCTGACCGGCCAGGTCGCCGGCCTCGGCACGGTCGAGCCAAACGCGGCGTCCTACGTCGACGTCATCATCAAGTTCGAGATCGGCTTCGGCTTCGCCTTCGAGTTGCCGATCGTGATCTTCTACCTGGTCGTCTTCAACATCGTGCCGTACAAGAAACTGCGCGCGAGCTGGCGGTACGTCTACGTCGGCCTCATGGTGTTCTCGGCCATGGTCACGCCGGATGCGAATCCGGTCACCATGCTGCTCATGTTCGCGGCGCTCATCGGGCTGTACGAGCTCAGCCTGCTTATTTCGCGTGTCGTGCTGAGCAAGCGCATCAAGCTACAGCAGGAAGCAGAAGCTGCCGAGAACGCCGAAGCCGAAGCCGACGAGGCGGGCGAATAGCGCATGCACGAGATGAGCATCGTCGCGGGCGTGCTCGATGCGGTCACGCCGTCGGCCGAACAGGCGGGGGCGACGCGCGTGCTCGCGATCACGCTGCTCGTCGGCGACATGACCGAAGTCGTCGACGAGGCGCTGTCCTTCGCGTTCGAAGCACTCACCGAGGGCACGATTTGCGAAGGTGCCAGGCTCGTCGTGAACAAGGTGCACCCGGCGAGCGTGTGCTTCGCGTGCGGCAACGAGTTCGACCACGACCGTTTTCACCGCGCATGTCCCGCCTGCGGCAGCTACGAGACCCAGCTCACGCGCGGCCGCGAACTAGAGATCGAGTCGATAGAGGTCGATTTGCCAGAATGATTGCTTCCGCTTCCCGCCTGCCGCCGGGCCCGAACCGGG
>JAFUBE010000700.1 GCA_017460365.1 Eggerthellaceae bacterium | reverse complement strand
TGATGAACGCAAGCGCCATGAGCGGTCCGAGCACCGGGACAACGCACATCACTATAGCTACCACCAACATGAAAATGACGAGCAGCTTGTACTCGCTCATGAGAAACGCCTGCGCGCCCTGCTGGATCTTGATAGAAATGCTGTTCATCTTGTCGGGGCCGGGATCTTGCTTGATTACCCAGCGCCCGAGGTAGGCGGCGACCAGAATGCCGATGAGCGCGCAAACTGGAGCCATCCATGCTACCGCAGTAGTCATGTGAATCCTCCTTATATATGGGGCCAATGTGCTCTGCCGTTTTCGAGCCGGGCAATCGCTCGAGAACGGCAGCCTTTGTATTGTAGATTATTTGGAAATGAAAATGGTCGTGAAGTCGAGCCAATCGGTGGCCGAACTCGATTAGCGGGAGACGCCCGTCGAGAAGACGCAATCGGGGCGCAGCACGTTTGCAGCCGAGTCGTATCGGTAAATGGCTTTCAAGCGGTTCGCCACTATGACCGATATCAGCTCATCGGGCGCAAGAGCAGCCGGCGATTCCTCGATCGAACCAGTGCATGAGCACCGTGGCAGCTGCGAGAAACCGTAAAGGCTCAGCTGCTCGGGTTTGAAACGCCCGCCTGAACCCACGAGCTTCTCTATCTCATCGCCGAACGCGAACCGAAACCCCAAAAGCCTCACGGGGTCGATCGCAGCTTGCGTGCCCAGCGCTTCCAACGTGTCGAGGCTCACGCAATCCTCAAGCGCCAGCGCTCCCGCCTGCCTGCGCTGAAGCGCCACGACATGCGCATAGCAGCCGAGCTCGCGACCGATGTCGCGCACGAGGGCGCGTATATAGGTTCCTTTCGACACCGAGAAATCGACCGCCCAGAATATGGATCCGTTCCGCTCGAAGCGCTCTACCAGCTTCGATTCGTATACCTCAATGGCACGCGGCTCGAGCTCTGCTTCTTCGCCTTTTCGCGCGAGCTCGTAAGCCTTCTTGCCGTTGACCTTTATGGCCGAATACTGGGGCGGCACCTGCATGTGCGGACCCACGAGGCCCGACACATATGCAACCGCGAACTCGCCATCGAGAATGTCGCGGCCCACGTTTCCCCGCACGGTCGGCACGCCTTCGACGTCGTCGGTGTCGGTCTCGAAGCCGAAGCCTATCGTCACGCGATAGCTTTTGTCGTGACCGGTCATGTAGCGATCGAGCCGCGTAGCAGGGCCGACGCATACGGGCAGCACGCCGCTGGCAAGCGGATCGAGCGTTCCAGTATGGCCCACGCGCCTCTCTTCGAAGATTCGCCGACAACGGTTCACGACATCATGCGACGTCATTCCCGACGGTTTATCGACGGCCACGACGAGCGACAGCCCAGAAGTTCCCCTCTTCATGAAGTTGCTTACCCCAGCAGCTCTTCGATCTGCGCGCGAACGGTTTCGATCGCCTTCTCGAGCGGCATATCGAGCGTGAAGCCCGACGCGGCCTTGTGCCCGCCACCTCCGAAACTGCGGGCTATGACCGAAATGTCGGTCTGGTCTTTCGAGCGGAGGCTGCCGCGCACCTTGCCATCCTGTTCGCGCAACATGCATGCGACGCGAATGCCACTGAGCGAACGCACGGCGTCGATGAGCGGCTCGGCATCTGCTTTTATGGCTCCAAGTCGATCGAAATCCCC
Source organism: Eggerthellaceae bacterium (assembly GCA_017460365.1). GTDB lineage: Bacteria > Actinomycetota > Coriobacteriia > Coriobacteriales > Eggerthellaceae > UBA9715. Next base: position 2,156 of record JAFUBE010000700.1, on the reverse strand, counting down.
CTGCTTCACCCAGCTGATCGCAGCCAGGCCATCCGCGAAAACTTCTATGCGGTCTATGGTGAGGGCCTCGAGCTTCAAGGAGGCAAGCGAACGGCTATCGAAGACTTTCGTTGAAATATGAGCGAGGTCGATGCCGTACGAAACGAGCTCGCTCGCCGCTTCGAAAGCCTTGGCATCGCTGTTCTGGTGCCTGAAACCGCCGGTATCGGTGACAAGGCCCACGTACGCGCAGAACGCGCTTTCTATGGGCGGCTTGTCGCAGAGCAACTTGACAATCTCCCATATGAGCATGCTCGCAGAAGCCGAATCGGGGTCGACGTACGCCAAATCGCACATTCGCTGATCGGCCGCATGATGGTCGATGGTGATCGACGTCTGGGCCCTGTCGAGTATTTCGACAGCCGCGCCCACGCGCTCGCGTGTAGGAACGTCGACGCCGATGAAGACGTCGCAGAACCCGTCGTATTGCGCTGCGGGCACCATTTCTTCGAGCCCGGGCATGAAGCTGAGCGAATCTTCCACCGGCTCGTCGCGCACCAGCACGCAGTTTGCTTGCTTACCGAGCGCCTTCAACGCATGGTAGAGCGCCAGCTGGCTTCCAAGGCAATCGCCGTCGGGGCTCACGTGACCGCAAATCACGAAATTGTCGTGCGTGCGCATGAGCTCGGCCATATCGGCGAACGACGCGTTTGTCTGCGGGGTCGTCGTCATGTGGCTACTCCTCCGCCGCGAGGTTGTCTGACTCATCGCTCGATTCGGCAACGTCGTCGCCGGAGCGCCTGCGCTCATGTTCGAGCGCCCGCGCGATCTTCTCGGCCTCGTCGACGGTCTTGTCGAGGAAGAAGCGCAGCTCGGGAGACGTGCGCCAGCTGAGCGTCTTCGCGAGTAGCGAGCGAATGCGCCCGCCCGCGCGCTCGAGCGCTTCTTGGGCTTCCTCGTAACGGTCGGGCGTCGTCGTGTAGTACACGTTGCACACGGCGCGGTCGAAACTGACCTCGCAGCCCGTTATCGTGATGAGCGACAAGCGCGGATCGGAAAACTCGAACATGAGCGTCTCGGCTATGACCTGACGCGCCTGCTCGTTCACCCGCCTGCTCGATGAATTCTGCTTCATGCGCTATTCGGTCCTCTCGATTTCCTTGACCACGAAACCCTCGATGGTGTCGCCCACCTTGATGTCTTGGAAGCCGTTGATGCCAAGACCGCATTCGTAGCCGTTCTTGACGCTCTTCACGTCGTCCTTGAAACGGCGCATGCTGGCGAACGTGCCTTCGAAGATGACCGTGCCATCGCGCACAATGCGGACCTGGTCGTCGCGGTTCAGCTCGCCTTCGAGCACGTAGCAGCCCGCGATGGTGCCGACCTTGGGCACCTTGAACGTCTCGCGCACCTCCGCGATGCCGGTATCCTCTTCCACGATATCGGGCGACAGCAAGCCCACGCGCGCGGCGTTGATCTCTTCGATTGCCTGGTAGATGACGCGGTACAGACGGATGTCGACCTTCTCTTTCTCGGCTTGCTGCTTCGACTTGCCGGTCGGACGCACGTTGAAGCCGATGATGATTGCGTCGGATGCGCTTGCGAGCGTGACGTCGGTCTCGGTGATGCCGCCGACGGCAGAGTGCACGATGTTGATGCGCACTTCGGACTGGTCCATCTTCTCGAAAGCGTCGCGCAGCGCTTCGATGGAGCCTTGCACGTCGGCCTTCACGATGAGGTTCAAATCGGTCTGCTTGCCTTCCTCTATGCGGCTGAACAGGTCGTCGAGGTTCATGTGCGACTTCGACTCCTGCGCCGCCAAGCGCTCGCGCAGCGCACGTTCCTCGGCGAGCTTGCGGGCATCGCGCTCGTCCTCGAACACGCGGAACTCGTCGCCTGCCACAGGCACGCTCGACAGGCCCAAGATCTCGGCCGGATCGGCGGGAAACGCTTCTTTCACCTGCTCGCCACGCGGATTCACGAGGGCGCGCACGCGGCCGTACGAAGTGCCGGCAACCACGACATCGCCCGGATGCAGCGTTCCGCGCTGCACGAGCACCGTGGCAACCGGACCGCGACCCTTATCGAGGTTCGCCTCGATCACGAAGCCGGAAGCCAAGGCATCGGGATTGGCCTTCAGCTCGAGGACGTCGGCCTGCAGAATAATGGTCTCGAGT
>JAFUBE010000699.1 GCA_017460365.1 Eggerthellaceae bacterium | reverse complement strand
GTAGCAAATAGACAGGAAAAGAGCCCGTGGACAAGCTGACGATTCACCCCCGGGTGCTAGAAAGGCATCCCCAGCTGATGGAGGAGGACGTAAGGACAGCCTGGGAGAACGCCTACTACGAGGCGCTCCGGCCAGACAGCCCGAACTTCCCCGAGTACCTGTGGATCGGAACCGACTCGAGCGGCAGGGAGATCGAGATGGTGGGGGTCCCCACCATTGACGGCTGGCTCATCTACCATGCAAACACCCCGCTGTCCAAGCGGACGCGTGACGAAGTCGAGAGCGCGAGGAGGCGATGACGATGGCCGAGTACAAACTTGCAAACGGATACGTCCTGGCTGACGAGGAAATTGAGGCCAGGGCCCAGGAATGGGAGGAAGGTACCTGGAAGGGCCGGCTCGTTGAGCTGCGCGCCGGCAGGCCCAGGCTTTCGAGCGAGCCCAACGCAAACCTCTCTTTCAAGTGCCCTCAATCCGGCGCCGAGATGATCGAGAGGGCGGCGGAACTCTCGGGCGTGAAGAAATCAGCCTTCATGCGCGAAGCGGCGTTGGAGAAGGCCGCCCGCGTCTTGGTTGCGGCTGGATAAGGTCGGCTCTCACCAGGGCGCATGACAGCACTGACGGGAATGACGGCTTAGGACGCACCGAAACCGTGCCGTCATGTTGCCATCCCAGGACCCGCCACGGGATGCGCCCGTCATCCGAGCCGCTTCACGACCCGCGCCGGGACTCCCGCCACGACGCAGTTGTCGGGCACGTCCTTCGTCACAACCGCGCCTCCCGCCACGACGACGTTGCTGCCTATGGTCACGCCGCCGACGATCGTGCAGTTGCCGCCGATCCACACGTCGTCGCCCACCGTGATGGGCTTGCTGATGGCCAGGCGGTCGCGGCGCCCCTGTGGGTCCATCGGGTGGCCGGTCGTGGCGATGAGCGTGCCCGGCCCTACCATGCAGTAGTCGCCGAAGGTCACGGGCGCGCCGTCGAGCACCGTCACGTTGAAGTTCGCCGTGAAGCGTCTGCCCACGCGTATGTTCTTGCCGTTGTCGCAGTGGAAGCCGGGCTGAATGTCGAGCTCCGGCCCCGCCTCGCCCAGAAGCTCGCGCGCCGCCGCCTCGCGTCCCGCCGCGTCGAGCGGGTCGACAGCGGCGTGCTGCGCGCAGCGAAACGACGCCGTGTCCTTCATCGCCACGAGCTCGGGGTCGTCGTAGCGGTACGGCAGCCCCGCCTCCAGCTTCTGCATCTCGGTCATTCCCATGGGATCCGCCTCGCCTTCCTTTCTGGTAGCTTGCGTCCTATTCTACGACCGCGCTCGCGTTGCCGACCATGTCGGCGTTCGTCTCGTCGCCCGACTCGCTGCGCACTTCGCCCACGGCCAGCGGGCCGGGTCGGAGGCCGCCCGTGTCGATCGCAGCCTCGTAGCGCACGTTGCTCGACCAGAAAAGCGTCGCCTCGAAGACCAGCCTGTACGCGCCGTCCGGCACGCGCTCGCCGCCCTCGTCGGTGAAGTCCCACTCGAAGGAGAGGCGTCCACCTGCGGGCGTCGCCGACGATACCGCATCCACCTCCGCGTCGCCCATCGTCTCGGGGTCGGCCAGCGCCACCCACCTGCTCAGCGCATCCGGGCGCTCCCAGTAGCCGCGCCTGACAGCCGTGAAGCCGGTGACGTACAGGGTCTTCAGCAGGCTCCCGTCGCCGCGCTCGACCCATGCCGCCATCTGGTTCGACGCATGGGTGGCTGCAGGCGAGTAGTCGACCGAGAGGACAGCCCTCGTCGGCTCGAAGCGATCCGCCCCCGCCTCCGCAGGCCGTCCTTCGGGCGCGTCCGCGCCGGTTGCTGCGCGCGTCTCCAGGTCGGACGCCTCTTCACGACGCTGCGGCTCGGCTGACGGCGCAGCCGAGGTGACGGCGTCCGCCGCGCATCCCGCGAGCGGGGCGAGGACTGCGCTGAGCGCCACGGCCATGAAGGCGCGCCTGGAGACTGCTGGCCCCATACTAGCGGTAGCTGCGCTCGAAGATCCCGAGCACGTCCTCGTCGGAAAGCTTCAGCGGGTCGGCGTCGTTGTTGCCGCCCCAAACCGCGTGGTACTTCCGTACGGGTGCGGGCAGCTCCTCGCGCGTGATGCCGTAGTCGCTCATCTTCAGGCCCGCGCAGCCGACGTCTTCGACCAACTTATCGAGCGCGGCCATGAAGTCGGCACCGCCCGTGGCGCCCTCCACCCCCATGGCGCGCGCCATCTTGGCCATCTGCCCCTCGCAGGCCTTGCGCTCGGCGAAGAAGCCGAAGTACTCGTGGCTGATCATGATGAGGCCCGCACCGTGCACGAGCTCGGGGTGCGCGCTGCCCAGCGCGTGCTCCATCGTGTGCTCGGATGTGCACAGCATGTAGTAGCCCGCCAGCGTGTTGGCGATGGCCATGGCGTTGCGGGCCTCCTTGTCGGAGCCGTCTGCAACCGCGCGCGGCAGGGCCCAAGCTATGAGCTCGATGGCCTTGAGCGCGAACATCTCGCCCACGACGTGCTCGTTCACGTTGATCACCGACTCGGCCGCGTGGAAGAACGCGTCCATGCCCTGCCATGCGGTGAAGGTGGGCGGCACGCTCATCATGAGGTCGGAGTCCACCACCGAGATGTTCGGGTACATGGTGGGGTAGCCAGTCTTCTCCTGCGTCTCGTCGTTGCTGATGACCGACCACATGTCGGCCTCGGAGCCGGTGCCCGCGCTGGTGGTCACGCACACGAGCGGCAGAGGGGCGTTCTCGGGTGCCTTCTGGCCGCCGGTGGCCGATGGCGAGTAGTCCCAGCAGCTTCCAGGGTTGGTCGCCACGAGCGCGATGGCCTTGGAGGCGTCCATGACCGAGCCGCCGCCGAGCGCCACGACGAAGTCGCAGCCCTCCTCCACGGCGAGCGCGGCCGCCTCGTCCACGTTGGCGTCGGTGGGGTTCGGGCGCACCTGGTCGTAGAGCACGTGCGCAACTCCCGCGGCGTCGAGTTCCGCCACCAGGGCGTCGAGCTGGCCGTGGCGCTTCATCGAGCCGCCCTGGCTGATGGCGACGAGCGCCTTCGTGCCGGGCAGCGCCTCGGCGTGAAGGTCTTTCAGCGACCCTGCCCCGTAGAGGATGCGGGTGGGTATGTCGTACACGAACTTCTCTATCATCGTCGTTCTCCTTGCCCTCGGGTCCTTATTCTATGACGTCCACGATCTCGCCCATGAAGCGGTCGTGCACGCCCATTTCCTGGTAGTAATCGTTCATGACCTGGTCGGGCAGCGCGTCGGGGTCGACGGGCTGCTGGAAGATCTTCTTGCACACCACCGTGAGCGCCGCCTCCTCGAAGGTCACGCCGTGCTCGATCGCCTTGGGCGTGAGCTTGGTCAGCGCCACCTTGTCGCCGTCGCGGCCCGACTTCGTGCCCAGCACCTGCAGGTCCTCCTTGTACTCGGGGCCGAACAGGCTCACCGTGAAGTACTCGGCGTCCTGCATGTAGCCGTAGGTGTGGCGGCTCGGCACCACGTAGGCGCTCACGACCGGCTTCCACCACATCGTGCCCGTCTCGCCCCAGGCGATCGTCATCGTGTTGTAGTCGTCGATGCCGCCCGCCGTGAGCAGCCCCCAGCCGTCGGCCAGGTGCTCGATGATCTGCTTCTGCGCTTCCTTGATCTCCATGGTCCTCTTCCTTTCATGATGCGGGGTCGGTTGTTGCCATAGGGTCCTGCGACCTAGATGACGCTCGCCGCGTAGAACGCGTAGCGGGCAACCGCGATGCCGACGAGCGCGCATGCGCAAGCCAGGTACGCGAATGCGATGTTGCCGCCCTTGCGCCCGGCGATGCCGAGCACAGCGGCCAACGCTGCGCCGACGATGCCCACGACGAACGGGGCGACCGAGTAACCTAAACCGGCGAAGTGCGCGCACACGGCGCCGACGCTTACGGCTGCGAGCGCCTGGGCGGCCACGTTGTAGACGGAGAACGTCTTGTCCGCGAGGGCGTCGGCCCTGAACAGCAGGTAGAAGCCCGCGCCCATGGCGAGGTCGCCCACGACGAAGAACGGCACGGTGGCGGCGTTCGCCCAGGCGGGCGTGCCGACGAGCGCGAAGTACGCGAGCCCCATGGTCACGGTCATCGCCGCGCCCAGCACGGCGGCGACCGCCACCAGCCAGCGCGGGGAGTCCTTCTTGGTGGCGCACATCACAAGGTCGGCCACCACGGCGAGGCCGAACAGCACGGTCGTGACGCCCTCCTGGGTGATGCCCGCGCCCGGGTTGCTGAAGGCGTTCAGCACGCGCTCGGGATGCCCCAGGTGCAGCAGGAGCGCCACGCCGCCGATGCCGAGCATGACGAGCGCCACGAGCGCGAGCAGCCAGGGCGCCTTGCGCCCGGCTCGCAGCGGGGCGATCGCGCGTGCGACGTAGGCTCCCGCCGCGATGCCGCCGAGCGTCGTGAAAACGAAGAGCGGGAATTCGGAAATCATTTTGTATGTCCTTTCTCCACGAATGAACGTGTGTCATCTCTGTACGAGAAGCCGAGACCTGCCGCGTAGGATCGCACGAGCCCGAACGTGAACTCGACGGCTCCGCGGTAGTAGTCGGAGGCCGCATGCTTGAGCCCCGCGTAGCGCCAGGCGCTGATCCAGGGCAGCACGTGCCCGCGCAGCATCGCCGCCTGGTCGCCCGCCGTGTCGGCCCCTTGGGCCTCGCGCGTCGCGAGGTGCGCCAGGAAGCGCAACATCAGCCCCAGGTCGTCGTCGGGCTCTGTCCCCTTGCGCTTGACCGCGAGCCCGTGCTTCGCGTACAGCTCTCGCACGGCCAGGCTCTCGCGGCCGAGCACGCGGCTCTCGGGGTCCAGGTAGTAGTTCGCCCAGCTGGGCACCTGCGGCTCGCCGACGCCGGCGAACAGGCGCAGCCACTCGCGCTCGAGGGCGCGGACCTCCTCGCCGGATGCATCGGCGGCAACGGTTGTGGCGCCTTCCTTCAACAATGCGAGCCCCGAAGCCAGCGCCTCGTCGTCGAAGCCCTCGGGCGCGCCCTCGAACAGGCCCGCCTCGCAAAGCTCGCGGATGCGCGCTCCCTGCGGCTCGTCGCGCACGAGCTCCGATGCCACGAGCAGCATTCCCGCTGTCGCCTGGAGCGTCCCGGTGCGCCCCACGTCTGGTACCGCCATTTCCGGCTCCTCCCTCGGCTTCTCTCCCGACCGGTCTAGTCGAGCTCTTCTTCCAGGTCCATCACGGCGCCCGCCGTGCTCCCCGTGGGCACCGCGTCGCGGTGCGCGACCAGGATGTAGTTCGGGCGCGTCATGTTCGCGGGCAACGGCGCAGTCTCGATCTGGCCGTCGCCGTACTTTGCGCGCATCTCCTCGATCGTGCCGAAGTCGAGCGCCCGGTCGCGGCAGCCGCGAACGCACAGCGGCGTGCTTCCCGCGCCAAGCTCGCCGGCGCACATGTCGCACTTGGTCATGAAGTGCTGGGCCTCGTCGTAGGCGGGCGCGTGGTAGGGGCAGGCCATCTGGCACGAGCGGCAGCCGATGCACCTGTCGTGGTCGGTGGTAACGACGCCGGTTTCGGGGTCCTTGCTCATCGCGCCCGTCGGGCACTGGGCCACGCAAGCGGGCTCGTCGCAGTGGTTGCACCCCATGCTGATGAAGTAGCCGAACATGCCGTCGGCGACGTAGGTGCCGTTCTCGTTCTGCTTCCACGATCCGCCCTGGTAGTTGATCACGCGGCGGTACAGGTTGTCGAGCGGCAGCCCGTAGGTCTCCTTGCACAGCACCTGGCAGGTGCGGCATCCGGAGCACTTGTTCGAGTCGAACGCAAATGCGTACTGTGTCATCGTCTTCCCCCTCTATTCCTCGATGCCGACCGGCAGGATGAACGGCGCTTCCTTGTCGGGGCCGAGCTGCAGCGGGCCGTCGTACTTCTCCACCTGGATGTTCGTGCCCGTCCAGCAGGCGTAGCCCTCGCCCGATGCCGGCGGGTCCTGCAGCACGTTCGGGCAGCCTCCCAGGTCGATGCCGCTCTCCTGGTCGATGTTCACCTTCCCGCCGTCGTTCAGGGCCACGGCGCCGGGGATGATGCCGGGCAGCACCTGGGCCAGGCGCAGGACCTTGCCCGCGCGGCTCGTCATGAGCACGCGATCGCCGCTCTTGATGCCGCGCGCGTCGGCGTCCACCTGGCTCATGAAGCACGACTGGGGGAACGCCTCGCGCAGCGACGGCGTGAAGCGGAACGCCCCGTGGGCGCGGGCCAGGGAGTGCGGCGTCCACATGACGAGCGGGTACTCCTCGGAGCGCGCGCCGATGCCGTAGCTCTCGTCGGTCTGCCACTTCGCGATGGGCGACAGCTCCGTGTAGCCGTAGGCGCTCACCATGTCGGCCAGCTGGCGGCAGTAGATCTCGAACTTGCCCGACTCGGTGCCGACCGGGGTGCCCTCGGGGTCGTCGTAGTAGTTCTTGTAGGGCACGTTCATCAGCTTATCGCCGAACTCGCGGTGGGGCGTGAAGAAGCCGCGCTCCTTGAACTCGGCCACGGTGCACTGCCCCTTCTGGGGCTTGCCCTCGACGCCCATCTCGTCGAGGTTGGCCTGCGTGATGGTGAACATGTTGTCGAACTCCTGCTTCGAGGCGTCGGTCATCACCTTCGAGCCCGCGAGCGACACGTAGGCGCGCTCCTCGTCGGTCAGCGCGTTCACCTTCTTGGGGTCGATGCCGAGCCGCTTGCACAGCTCGTCGGCGATCCACGTCTCGGGCTTGCTCTCGAACAAAGGCTCCATCGCCGGTTCGTTCCAATACACGATGTCGTGGGCGTAGGTCCAGGCCATGGGCATCTTCTCCCACAGGCTCGCTGCGGGGAGCACGATGTCGGAGTACTGCGCGCTCGTCGAGAACACGATGTCCTCGGTGAAGACGAAGTCCATGCCGCGCCACGCCTCGATGCCGGCGTTCACGTTGGGCATCGCGTTCAGGCGGTCGTTCACGCCGCCGTTGTGAATCAGGTGCACGTCGATCTTGCGCTTGCCACCCGGCCACGACTCGTTGCCGTACTCGCCGTCGATGATCTGCTGCCACTGGGTAGACATGTCGAGCATCGCCCAGTCCTCGTTACCGGGGTTTCGAACGTCGATGCAGCTGTGCACGCGGCTCGGG
>JAFUBE010000698.1 GCA_017460365.1 Eggerthellaceae bacterium | reverse complement strand
CGTGCCGCAACGCATCTCGGACGTAAGCTGTACTCAACCACACCTCCTGCGCTGGCAGAGCTGATTGCGAACTCGTATGATGCCTACGCTACGGAAGTGCGCGTGACCATCGACAAGGACATTGACCACATCATTGTTGCCGACAACGGTACGGGCATGAGCCTTGACGGACTGAATGAGAAGTATGCCCTGGTCGGTAAAGAGAAGGTGGCCGAAGCGGCACCCGAGGGGTTTACCCGCCGATCGCCCATGGGACAGAAGGGAATCGGAAAGCTCGCAAGTTTCAGCCTCGGTGACGAGTACGAGGTTTACACGAAGACAGTTGCTGATGTTCAATGGCGTCACTTCGCTGTCAAGTATGCGGACTTCATCAGGGATAACTCTGAATATCCGGTGGAGTCTGAGCTGTGCGAATTACCTCAGGAGCTTGAACAGTTCAGCGGCTATGATCATGGGTTCATCACGATTATCCGGGGACTACGCCGGGGAGTGAACTCGCAGACGTTCGAATCGCTGAAGACACAGCTCTCCCGGCGCTTCTACATCAAGTCTGGAACAGGTGGCTTCGCGCTCTTTATCAACGATCAGCCAATCGACCTTTCGTTGAACGCTTATTACGGAAGCATGGACTACGCGACGTATATCGGCTTCACCGATGAGGAGATTCGTGAGCTGCTCAATGTCGACGAAGACACGATAGAGCTCGAGCAGTATGACCCAAAGACCATCAAGGACGAGGCGGTCAGGGCAAGTCTTGAATCGTTGGTTGGCGAGAAGGGGCTGAGAGGCTGGGTTGGAACCGTCGAGCAGCCAAAGCAGCTCAAAGAGCATGGCAACAACGCAAACATCGTTGTCTATATCAACGGTAAGATTGCAGACGAGGATGTGCTGAAGAACCATGCCAACTCGATGATTGCCAACCAGTATGTGGTCGGCGAGTTCTTCGCTGACTATCTCAGCTCTGATGCGGAAGACCCGATTACGAGCAGCAGGCAGGGACTCGATAATGCTGATGGCGAGGTTCGCGAACTAATCAGCGTGATAAAAAGCATCCGTAGCACGGTGATAAACACATGGGATAGCCGACGTGAGACTGGGGCGGTCAAACGTCTGCCCGCCTGGGCAACGGAAGATCAGGGCTATCAGGATTGGCTGGCGGGGCTTGGTAGGAGCCAGAAGCGCCTGCACAATCGTCTCCTCAAGACGCTCACGGTGAAGATGGATGAAAGCGAGCAAGACGAGAGCGAAATGCGGGCCCTGCTCAATAGTTTCATTGATGTTGTGGAGAACAACGCGATTTACCAGCTTGCTGATGAGCTATCTTCCGAAACGAATTACACGCAAGATGAACTGCTTGTCTCAATGGCGCAACTCCTCAATCGTATTGCTGCTAGTGAAAGCATCAAACAGGCGGGGATTGTGAGCGAACGGCTCAGGGCCATCAAGACTCTTCAGAACTTGATGGATGATGATAGCTCTGTCGAGAAGATGTTCGAAGAGCATCTCGCTCAAAATCCGTGGCTTATAAATCCGTATTGGAACCAGACACCAAAAACCAGTGAAGAAGTTCAAGTTGTAACGCAGGAATTCAATCGGCTCTACACTGATGTAAAAGATGACGAATATAGGCGAACCTTCATTGACATTTGCATATATGTTGCAGAAGAGACCTATCCGATCATTGTGGAGCTGAAGCGAAACGCTGACACCCCCTATTCACATGTCAACTACTCGAAGATATATGAGCAGATTAATGCCTATCGACAGGCTATTCTTCAGAAACTAGGGCTCTCCGATGGTGCCATAAGGGAAGACGCAATACCTGCATATTTCATTGGCTCGGAGAAAATGGGGCCTGTCGGACACGGCTTTTCTATTGAGCTTAGTACAAGCGAACTGGAGCTTTTGAAGCAATCGAACATTACAGTGTTGACGTATCAAGACCTTATCCTCCATGCGGAGAGGGCTTATCACCAACACATCGAGGTAATCGAGCAGCGAGGGGATATTCCTTACTTCGAGATGTAAAGCTCCTTGCCAAGCCACTTTGTGACGGCCCCTTAGCCTTGTAACAGGTTAAGGGGCCGAACTGTTTTGTCGGCCACGATACGAAAGGTGGCTGACATGGCCGGTGATAACCATGGCACAGAGACGCAGGAAGAGCCGCAAGCCCAGGAAGACCTCGGGCGCGAGCAAAAGACGCACGAGCAGCCGCAGGTGAGCGGCACCGATTGGGAAAAGGCTGTCGCCGAGCGCGACGAGAAGATTGCGACGCTCGAGGCGCAGGTTGCCGAAGCTGCCAAGAACGCCGAGACGGCTGAGCAGCTGCGCAACCAGATCGCCGAGCTGAAGGCACAGGGCGAGTCCGACCGAATCGACTTCAAGCTGCAGCTGGCAGGCGTGCGAAACGTGAAAGCCGCACGTGCGGTTCTGGGCGACCACGGCGGCGACGTCGACGCGCTCAAGGAGGCTGAGCCGTGGCTGTTCGCCGACACCCCCGCAAAGCAACAGGGTGGCAAGACCGGACTTCCCAACGCCGGTACCAGCACGGATGCCGGCAAGACGATGAGGCGCTGGCGCAGACTCGCCGGCCTGGACGATTCCAACGACAATGCATAGGAGGGCTGAGAGATGGCCAATAGCATCGAGTTTGCGAAGAACTACACGGGAATCCTGGACGAGGTCTACCAGAGGGCGGCGGTCTCGCGCTGCCTGAACAGCGGCGGGCGCATGGTCCGCGCGGGCCGCAACGCCAAGGAGATCCTCATCCCCAAGATCTCCGTCACGGGTCTCGGTGACTACACGCGCAACGTCGGCTACAAGACGGGCTCCATCACCTACGAGTACGAGACGCACAGCTTCGGCTACGACCGGGCCATACGGCTCTTCGCCGACGTCATGGACGTGGAGGAGAGCGGCGTTCTGGACTGCTTCGTCGAGGCGGGCGCGGAGCTCCAGCGCACGCAGGTGGCGCCCGAAGGCGACGCGTACACGTTCAGCCAGATCGCATCCGCCGAGGGCGTGACCGTGAAGGGCGAGGACCTGTCGGAAGCTTCCGCCGTGGACGTGCTCGCCGCGCTGCGCACTGTCACCAACGACATGGACGAGAAGCAGGTCACCACCGGGAGCCGCTACCTCTTCATCACGCCGACGCTGCGCGGGGTCCTGGACGACTTCTCGATGGCGAACCCCACGCGCTCCAACCGCGTGCTGGAACGCTTCAGCCGCATCGTGGAGGTGCCGCAGGTGCGCTTCTACACGGCCATCGACCTTCTCTCCGGCGACGATGACCAGTTCGGCTACCAGAAGGCCGCCGGCAACTACGTCGCCACCACGGACACCGAGGTCGACACCTCGAAGACCTACTACACCAAGAGCGGCGAAGAGTACACGGCGGTGGCGTCCCCCACCAAGAGCGGGCTCGCGAACTACTTCGAGCTGAAGGGCGCCGGTGCCGACATCAACTTCATGGTCGTGGAGAAGTCGGCCGTGATCAAGTACGACAAGCACGTGGCGTCGCGAGTGTTCAGCCCCGACGAGCTGGAGGCGCTGGACTCCTACATGCTGAAGTATCGAAACTCTAAACGTTTAGAGTTGCGATAAAACCCCAACCACCGCAAAACCCAAACCGAGAAGGCTGCCAGCCCTGCCAACGGGGAATACCTTCCTGAGCGGTTTGGGTTTTCCAGCTGTCACTTGCCGCTTCTCGATAGTCCGCAAATTTCCCTGAGGGTCGTCCCGCGCGCTTCCCATCTTCTGGCGACCTGGGTTTCCCCCTCGTCTAAGAGCGTTGCTAGAGCCTTGGCCTTATCACCCGTTGTAATGTCCAGGTAGCGCATGGTGGTCTCGATGTTCTCGTGACCAAGCAGGAACTTGATCTCCACGATGTTCATGCCGTCCTCCAGCCAATGCGAAGCCTTGGCGTGCCTCAGCTGATGCGCATGCGCGCGCAAGGGGACATCGGCGCAGGCTTCGTGAGCCGTTTTCGCGTATAGCTTTATCCGTTTGTCGACCGCAGGCTCCGTGAGCGCGCGCCCCGTCACGGGGCTCGCAAAGATCAGGATGTCGGGACTCGTGCATGCAGGCATCTCGTCACGGAGCCATGCTCGAAGGATGGCGGCGGGCCCTGGCATGAGGTAGGCCGTCCGCACCTTGCCCCCTTTGCCGCGTATCGTGAGATACGGCTTCGGCACGTCTAGATGCACTTGCCCTAGCGTGAGAAGCCGAACCTCCCCGAGCCTTAAGGCGCACGAGTAGAGCAGGGTCATGATCGCGAGGTCGCGCCTGCCGACGCGAGTTGTGGTGTCCGGCGCCGCCAAAAGCGCCTTCACCGCGTCGCGGGACATCCCCTCGGCCCTTGCCTTCGTCGGCCTCTGGCGCTTTACGGCAGCCGCCTCGACATGCAGGTACGCAAGCGTCGCATCGCGGCTTCCCAGATACTCGAGGAATCGCCTTAGCGCGCCGAGCCGGTTGTTGCACGTGTCGGGCGAGTTGCGGCGCGTGTCTCGCAGCCAGGCGACCCACCTCTCGATCCACGGCCTTTCCAGGTGGGCGAACCCGAGGGTTGCCGGGGTGACCCCCTCCGCCTCGAGAAATGCGAAATACAGGGTCATGGAGTCGCGGTAACCCTTGAGGGTGCTGGCCGAGCTTGTCAGGAAGGTCGGGGCGTACTCGTCGATGAACTCGTGGACGCTTCGGGAAACGAAGATCGCCTCGTCGCCCGCCAAAGGTTTCCTAGCCATCGAGCGTCGCCTCCTCCCACGCCGCCGGGATCAGGTCGTCCATGCATTCCCCCGTGAGCTCGACGAGCTTGTCGGCGAGGCGCGGCACCATCGAGTAGTAGTAAAGCGTCGAACCGATCCTGCTGTGACCCATCGACCTAGACAGCCACAGTAGCTGGCCGCCTGCCTCGAAGCAGTCGCAATCCCACGAGGATACGTTCTCTATTGCGTAGTGGTGCCTCAGATCGTACGCCACCGCGGAGCTCCCAGGCCCGTTCGCCCGCTTCCACAGCGAGCTGAAGTTCGCTCCTACCCACTCCGCGCTGTAGTGGCCTCCCCTGGCGGATTGGAAGAACCATTCGCGATCGGGCACTAGCCGCTCGGCAGCCCCGTCGTAGAGGACGAGGATGTCCTTCATCGTCGGGTGGAGGGCAACGTAATGCTGATCGCACCCCTTTGACCTCCGGACGTCGAGGACGCCTTCGACGAGGTCGACGTCCTCTCGCTTGAGCAGCCTCGCCTCGGTCGTGCGAACTCCGCTGCTGTATAGCAAGCGGAAGAACGCGGGGCACGTGATTGCCCGGAGCCTGCCGCCAAGGCCCCTGCCGCGCGATTCGATGGTGTCGCAAGCCTCGAAGAAACGCCCCAGCTCCGCGTCTGTGAAGGCATGGGGCACATAGACGCGCGGTCCCGCCTTGGGCGGGGGCGGGACCGAGACGGAGGCGAGCCCGCGGCCAACCGCCCAAGAGCAGAACGACCGCGCCACGCACGTCCGCGCTGCGCATGATCTCGCGGATTCCGTCTTCCGGCGGGCGCACCACGTGTCGATCATCCCCTGGGTGAGCTCGACGGCGTCGGGGAACCCGCGTTTGCAGTGGAGGTCGAAGTAGCGCAGGTACCTGAACGAGCAGTTACTCCATTTTCCACATGCCCCCCGCCATTCGGCGTAGGCGCCCAGCAGACCGGCAATGCACGAGACGAACTCGGTTGAGTTGACGCTCATCTGCCGAACACCCCCTCCCGAACCGGATAGCGCGCGACGCTCAGGGCGCACGTGCGCAGCTGCTCGATGTCGGCGGTGAGGTAGCGGTCCAGGGAGGCGGGGTCGGCATGTCCAAGCGTTGCGCTGACGACCGCACGCGGCACTCCGGCGTCCACCATTCCCGTCGCGGCATGGTGTCGGAAGATGTGAGTTCCACGGCGCTCGCCATCGCCCGTCCTTACCCCGGCTGCGTCAAATATCTTCGAGGCGATGTTCGAGATGCAGGTGGATCCGACCGGTCCGTGCGGGGGCCTGCGGGAGAGGAACAAGTGCGGGTCGGCGCTCTCGGGCCTCTCCCGCTCGAGGTAGTCGAGCATCGCGTTACCCACGACGGGAAGGAGCGGCAGCGTCAGCGGCTCGCCCGTCTTCCTCTGCGTGATGCGGACCTCGTCAAACTCCCACGCGACAGACCCGATCAGCATCCCGGCGATGTCGCAGGCCCTGAGCCCCGTTAGCAGCAGGATCCAGCCGACGGCGCGGTCGCGAAGGCATAGTCGCGCGCCCTCGTTCGCGAGGGCGGATCTGATGAGCGCCACCTCGCCTGCCGTCAGGCACTGTACGTTCTTGCGCGCCCTCTTCACTGGTGGGAGGTAAGTCCGGACGCGCTCGGCCCCCTCCTCCCACGGCCCCGGCCCGCATGCAAGCACCATCGACACGCTCTCCTTATACGACCAAGATAGGGATGGGGCCCCGTCCCGGCCGGCGAACAGCGAGACGACGTCCCGCTCCGAGATGTCGTCAAAGGATGTTCGCCCCATCCCCTGCAATGCTCTGAAGAAGGTCGAGGCGCTCGAAACGCAGCTGCGTACCGACGACTCCCGCATCCCTCGCGCCAAGGCAACGCGCTCGAAGGAGTCGACGACTTCCTGAAAACAAGGCAGAAGCTCGAAGCGGGCGCCCCTCTCGAAGAGTGCGTGGCCCTCGCCAGGGCTCGGGCAACCCCCATGCAACTCAAAGTGCTCGATTAGCCCGAATATGGACCTAACCTTTCTTGCGGTCCCGCTTCCGCCCATAGGCTCGATGCGCGCCAGGCACGCCTCGCCGAGCGACTCGCATGCGCTTCCGTGCCTCTCAAGCCATCGAAGTTCCGTACTCACCTGCGCTACATATGACTCGGAGAACCCCATTCGCCTCATCTGTGATAACAAATCGTCGGATGATTCGAGCAGCTCCTCGAATGCCATGCATACCACCTCCTCGGTCGAAAGACTGCTAGGAGGAGAAGGTATCGCAGGATAGAAATCCAAACCTCTGGGAAACATTGCACCAGCTGAGAAATGTGTCTTTGACGCTAGCTTGGGTTTTGCGGTGGTTGGGGTTTTATCGAAAGTATGGCATCGTCGAGCTTTTCGACAACAAGCTCGACGGCGTCTACGTGAGCGCGAGCACGTCGTAATGGCCGCGTCGGTGACATACCAGTTCTACAGCGAGACGTACGGGGGCGGTCTTTCGGAGGCCGCCTTCGTGGATACGCTGCCCGCTGCCGAGCGGCACGTTCGGTGGCTGGTGGGCGCGAAGGAGCCTTCCGATAGCGAACTTGTTGCGTACCAGCGGGCCGTCTGTGCTGCCGTTGACGCCTTCGCTGAGTTCGGCGAGGGGCAGGTCGGCGGGTTCGCTCTGGGCGACTTCAAAGTGACCCACTATGAGGACGAGGGCACCACCGGCGAGGAGATCGCCACGGCTGACGCGCTGAAGGAGCTGGTCGGGACCTCGCTCGTGTTCTGCGGGGTGAGATGATGAGAAGCCTGCGTCCGATACCGGCGCGGCTGCTGGCCGAGGATGCCGTGATGAGGGTTCCAGACGGCGAGGGCGGCTATGCCGAGGGCGTCGAAGTCTCGCACGTGAGGTTCGCGCGAAAGCATTCCGTAGTCGACGATGGCCACAGGAGCGCGGACGCGGGTGCCGGCAAGGTCTACGTCGACGCGCTGAACAGCGTCGGCGCCTTCGAGGTTCCCGCAGGTTCGCGCATCGACATCGGAGGCCATTCCTACTACGTGGCCGAATGCAAGAGGTGCGAGGACTTTAACGGGCACGTGCACCACTGGGAGCTGGTGGTGAGATGAGCTGCGCGGACTCGATTGCATCGCTGCTGGCAGATGCCCACTTCACAAGTTGCTTCACAAAAGTTTTGCCGTCGGCGCTCGACTGCGGGGAGCCCATCGTGGTTACGGAGGGTGCGTTCTCGCGTGGCTCTCGGTTGGCCGAGGAGGAGCGCGGGTCTGTCGTGGTGACCGTGTTGGTGGTGCGGGAGGTCATGGCCGATGCTGAGTCCGTAGCCGTCGCCGCCGAGCTTGCGGTGCGCAGGGCCGACTGGGAGCCGTATGCGGATGCTGGCAGCTGTCGGATCGTTGGCATCGACACCTCAACTCCTTCGTTCAAGGAGCGCGATTCGAGCGGGCGATACGTTTGGGAGTTCGACGTGACGTGCACGGTGGTGAGGTCGCTGTGAAGGACAAGTCTGACGACAAGAATACAAATGGCCATGACGGCGAACTGCGCCTTCTCGCTGATGAGCTGATGAGAAAGCCCAGGAAGGGCGGCTCCGTTGACGAGATGAGCCTGGAGTCGCGGCGTCGCGCCGTCGTGTACGGCAGGGCTAGGGGCAACGCATGAGGTCGATCGTTTACAACGGGGTCGACCTGTCGGAGTGGTGCTCGGCCGAGGTCGTCGAGAAGGCCGCTCTGCCCGTGGCGCCCGACACGATGGCCGTGCCGGGGCGTGCGGGCGCGCTGCTCGTCTCCGGCCGCATACCGCCCAGGTTCGTGCGTGTGCGGCTGTACATAGACGCCGGGTTCAGGCCCGGGACCAACGGGCTGGCCGACATCCGGCACAGGGTCTACACGGCGCTTTGCTCCACCACTGGCGGGACACTGCGGCTGCCCGACGAACCGGAGTACGAGTACCGCGATGCGGTGTGCACCGATGCGGGCGCGTGGACGTCGCTCTTCGAGGACGGCAGCGGCGAGGTTTCGTTCGCGCTGCTCGATCCTGTGGCCTACGGGAGGGAACGGGCCGAGATTGGCATGTTGTTCGAGGTCGGCGGGTCGTGGCCCACGTGGCCGACGTTCGAGCTGGTCGCCTCGGCTGGCTCTGCCGTGCAGGTCGGCTGCGGCAATGCCATCGTGCGCATTGAACATGCCTTCTCTGGTGGCGAGGTGGTGCGCATCGACTGCGAGAGCGAGGGCGTGACTGTCGACGGTGTCGACACCCGTGCAGACGTGACGCTTGCGAGCGACTTCTTCTCTCTTGCGCCTGGTGGCGTGACGTTGACGTTCTCGGGATGCTCGACCCATGCAACCACCTTCCACGAGAGGTGGCTGTGATGGCTGGCGCGGTACCCACGGTCTTCTGGTTCGACCGGTTCGACGAGAGAATCGGAATCCTTCCCGTCGTCGGTGAGCTGGTCCACACCGAGGAGCTCAACGGCGAGGACACGCTCGAGTTCGAATGCCGCGATGTTCCCGCCAAGGGCGACCGGCTGCTGTGGCAGGACGGAGACGTGTGGCGCGAACACGTTGTCGTGAGGACCGACGAGCCGCTCGATGGCTTGTGCTCGGTGTATGCGGAGTCTTCCTTGTGCGAGCTTTTGGACGACTTCATCGAGGAGCAGCATCTGGTCTCGCGCACGGCGGTGCAGGCGCTGGCGGTCGTGCTGGCCCCCACGCGCTGGACCATCGCGTCGTGCGACGTGGCTGGGTCGGCGGGCTGCGTGCTCTACCACGTGAACGCTCTCTGGGCGCTGCGGAGGGTCGCCGAGGTCTGGGACGGCGAGGTCGAGCCCGTGATAACGGTGGTCGGTGGATGCGTGACTTCCCGGTCGATCCGCTTCAGACAAAGGCTCGGCAGCTGGCGCGGGCTTCGCTTCACCTACGGCAAGAACATGGCGGGATGCACGCGCACGGTGCTCGAGCAGGACGTCTACACGGCGCTCTACGGGTTCGGCGCGGGCCTTCCCGTGACCGACGAGGACGGGCGCTACACCGGCGGCTACCGCAAGAAGCTCACCTTCGGCGAGGTGAACGGCGGTGTCAACTGGGTCGGTGACGAGGACGCGCGGCTCGTGTGGGGCCGCTGGAACGCCGACAGGACGGCAAAGGTCCACAGCTTCGGGCAGGTGACCTTCTCGGAGTGTGACGACCCGGTCAGGCTGCTCGCGCTGACGAGGAAGGCGCTTGTCGACGCGGTGCAGCCCAGGGTTTCGTACGAGATAGACGTTGCCGCGCTCGACGGTGGTGACTGTGAACTGGGTGACGAGGTGGCCGTAATCGACTCCTCGCGTTCGCCCGAGTGGCGGCTCAAGGCCCGCGTCGTGAAGCGCGTGCGCACGTTCGGCGATGCG
>JAFUBE010000697.1 GCA_017460365.1 Eggerthellaceae bacterium | reverse complement strand
CAGCCAGAGAAATGCGCCTTCATCGCCACCGCGTGACACTTCCCGTCAGACACGATCTGTCATTTTTCGGGTGGCGCTCGCTGTACCGCAGGTCTCCCTCGACAAATGACAGATCGTGTCTGACGGGAAGTGTCACACCTGGTCTTCTTTGGATGCTGCCCGCTCGTTCGCGGTGCGGCGTGCGGAGTAGGCTGCCAGGGCACCGCCGGCGACAGCCGCTGCGCCGAGCAGGCCCGCGAAGGGGCCGAACGCATCGCCCGTATTCGGCGATTTGCCCGACGATGAGCCGCCTGACGAGGTAGATTTCGCATTGCCACCCGCTGGGGTGCCGGAGGAAGGCTTGTCATCGGCGCCCTGCTTCCCGCCGCTGCCCTTCTTCTCCACGGGGGCGTCCGCATACGCGTTGCTGCGGCCGTCGACATATTCGCCTGGGTCGTCTTCGGCCTGCACCGTCACCAGGTCGATCGGCATCCCGCCTTCGCCGAAGTCGCCGTCGTCGGTGCCCACCAGGTACTCCACGGCATCGCTGTCGTCGAAGTCGTAAGCGTCGTCTTCCGCCTGCGTTCCCAGGCCCTGCCTCTTCACCGATCCCGAAGACGACACGATCGCGTCCTTGGCCAGAACGCCGATGCTCTTCTCGCCCGTCCAGGTGCTTGGGATCGTGAACTTCAACCGGTATACCGACGTCTTGCCCGGGGCGAGCGTGTAGTCGTCCTCGACGTTTAGCAGGGCGCCCGAGCTGTCGGCGGGGTTGTAACCCGACTCGACGAGCGTATCCTTCGAGAACGTGAGCTTCATGGTCGCCAGAGACTTCTTGCTACCTTTCTCGACGAGCTGAGCCGTGAAGCCCGAGAGGTACGTGTTGCCGTCGTTGCGCACCGTGATGTCGAATGTGGCGGACTCGCCGGGGTGCACGATCTCGGAAAGCGCCTCGACGCCGACCACGTTGGCGCACTTCGCGTTCGGCATCGACGTGTACCAGATGTCGGCCTTTCCCTTCTGCGCGTCGCGCAGGTCGCTGCTGATGAACGCCATGGCCTCGGATGCCTGCGAGCCGATGACCTGCAGCGTATCCATGTCGTGGCTGACCTCGGCGAACACGAACGGCGACGAGAACCTGCCCTTCCGCAGCTTGCATGCCATGACGTTGTGACGCTCGATGTCGGGCAAGCTCGCTGCATTTTCGGGTTTGTTGCCCGTCCCTTCGTACGAATAGCCGGGCGACCCCTCGTAGGTCGCAGGCCAATACACGAAGTTGCCGGTCGAATCAGTGCCGAAATTCGAGATGGAAAAGCCGTCCGGCCCCGCTTCCTCCCATTTGAAGTTGGGACGGGAGGTGTTGAATGCCGACAGCGTCCCCTTCATGAGCTTGCCGTCGATGGAGGCGAGCACATAGGGCTCGTGTCCAGGCCAATTGACCATGCGCTCGGGGCCCTTCTGGCTTTTCTCGTCAATCACGTAGGCCTTTGCTATCGACACCACGCGCGGCTTGAACGCTTCCCCGTTCTTCTTGGCCTTCATGTCGGTTGTCAGGATGTAGAAGCTCGTCCCCCGTTTGCCCTGCAGCGAGATGGGGATATGGGTCCTGCAGGCGCCTTCGCTCGTTGTCTCCGTCTTGATCGGCTTGAGCATGGTCATATCGTAGACGGTCGAATCGACGGTCGAGCCCCCGTTGTTCACGAAGCCGGAGATATTGACGGCCATGAGATTCGCGGTGGTGACCGACGAGAAGTACAGGCCGATTCCCACAGCGGCCTTGTCCGTGAGCACGTCGGCAGGGGAGCTGGCGCCGCGGTCGAGGTACGTGGCCAAGATCTCGCCTTCCACGGTCTCGATGATCTGGGGGCACGAGAAGTTGTGGTACGTGAGGCTTGAGTTGCCCGTGGCGTTGAACGCGTAAGACGAGGTTTTCGTGGACAGGCCGTACTTTATCCTGAGCCGCGATCCCTTTTCCGTTGCCTGGCAGACGGCATGCGTGAACACCTGGTCGCTCGCGGCTTGGCCGATGGTCGTTTTGTCGCCGTTCGCGCGCTTTCCCGAGATGATGAATAAATTGATGTTGCAGACGCCGTCGCGTTCGTCGGTGACATGGATCCCGAAATCGTAATCGTAGAGGTCGTCGCGGGCTGTGAGTTCCTGGATCGCGTCTGTGCCTCGGCCGAAGGTGTGCTTGAAATCAAGCACGAAGGCGGGCCGGGCCTTCTGGTCCTGTGCGACGAACTGCTGCGCGACGATGCGCGTGCGGTTGAGCGTGCTGCCGTTTGCGCCCTTCACGTCGACAGCCGCGATGCGGAACAGGAACGTTTTGTCGAACACCTTCGCGACCTTTACGCGCGGGTCGCTGAAGATGCCCTCGATGATCTTCTTGTCGCACTGCGGCACGAGGCCGGTCTCGAACGCGAGCTTCGCGGGGGAAGCCGAGCCGGGCCTGCTGAGCATGGTCGCCCCATCGGCGATCTTGCCCGACTTGCGCACCGTTTTTCCGCGGCGCAGCGTGTTCTCGGCCTGGGTGGAAAGCTGAGCGCCATCGTCGGACTGGGCAGCGAGCGCAGGCGAGCTGCCCGCCATAAGCGAGTTGGAGCCGCCTGGCGCGGGTGCCGCGATGCCGCTGCGGGTTTCGGATGATTCGACCGGGACGAGCTCGAACGACGTCATCTGGTAAGGCGTCCCGTCTTCGGTTACGTACTCGTCGACGCGCTTTTCCACCTTCACCGGGCTTGCGCTCGTGGTTTCCCCGACCGATTGCGTGGTGATCGCAGGATCGATGCCGTCCCACGATCCACCGCCCGAAACGGAGCCGTCATCGTGCTCGATGAACCAGAAGGAGCCGTCATCGTCGTCCGGGTCGCCCCAGCCGCCTCCACCGACCAGGCCCTCTCCCCAGCAGATGTAACCCTCCTCGTCGCTGCTTTCATCGTATTCGTCGAAATGCGATGCCCAGTCG
Organism: Eggerthellaceae bacterium; assembly: GCA_017460365.1. Classification (GTDB taxonomy): domain Bacteria; phylum Actinomycetota; class Coriobacteriia; order Coriobacteriales; family Eggerthellaceae; genus UBA9715. The sequence goes on along the minus strand of JAFUBE010000697.1, from coordinate 1,750 downwards.
TCGCCGTACACGCTGACATCCACGTCTTCCCATATGAGCTCGAACTCGGCGTCTTCCGCGATGGCGTCTACCGGAATGATCTCGATGTCCTCTTCGTTGCCGAAGATCGTATCCCACGACCCACCGCCCGTGGTGCCTTCGTCGTCTTGCACCGAGAGCTCCGATTGCGACTTCAGGCCCGATTTCCAGCTGTCGTAGAACGCTGGCTTGTTCCATTCCCAAAGCGTGTGCGTCGCGGTGAATATGAACGCTTGCACGACGACGTTCGCCTGCGCCTTTATCCCCAGCACGTAGTGCGGGTTCTTCATCTCGGAGGGCCAACCGTAGGGGATGGTGGTGCATTGCACGAACAGCGTGAACGACGCGAAGCCCTGGATCGACGCCGAGAGGACGCCCTTCACGCCGATGCCAAGCGAGACCGTCGGCGCGATCACGATGGTCATGCTGATGCCCGAGCTGCCGTAGTCGAGCGAGTACTTCGACGCTTTCATGATCTCGGGCGTCAGCACCCCGACGACCATACCGATCGTGAGGCTGGAGTTGATGCCGAATTCCACGACGAGGGGAACGGGGCCGGCCATGAACTGCTGGGCATACGAGTAGGCGAACGCGAGGGTGCACTGTACGCCGAGCTGCCCCCGCCAGACGCCGCTGTCTTGGCCCCAGCGCCCCGCCATCATGAAGGAGAGGTTAAGGGTGGCGGAAAGGTTGCTCGTGAAGTCGGCCTTCTTGAAGACGCCCTCGCGCCGCCACGCGTCGCCGACGCTCTTCATCATCTTGTCGCGCGCGTCGGAGGCGTCCTTCCACTGCTGGGCGAACGTCTTGCGCGGGTGGCTCTTCCATGCGTTGGGGTCGGGCTTGCCGTCTTTCGACTTGTAACCCCAGTCTTCCGACTTGTAGGCGATCTTGAAGTAGCCGAAGGGGTTGAACATGATCTCGACGGGCAGGTCGGGGGTCCACACCGCCAGCTTGTCGCCGCCGATGAGGGGAACGCTTTTCGGAATCTCTATCTGAGGCTTCATGTTCGCCGTATCGAAGGGCGCAAGCGTCAGCTTCATGCTTCCGGGCTGGGTGGTGTCGCGGGGGTTAACGCATGCGGACAAGCTGAGCGGCACCTTGTAGGTTGTCTTGCCCTGGGTGATTTCCAAGTGGAAATTCGATCCGAAGGGAAGCGCGCTTTTGTAGTTTCGCATGAGGAAGTAGTCGCTTGCTTCCACGTATGCGAGGTTCTTGCTTACGCTGACGCCGGTCTTCGATAGCACGGTCGTCTGCGTGTGGTCATCGGAGTCGACATGCACCAGCTTCACGTCGATGGGGTCGGCGTTATCGCAGCTGATCTCGATGATAAGCGTGTGTTTGACGTCGTTCGCCGGCGAGACGCAGAATTCGTTTTTCGTGTAGAGCACGTCCCAGTCGTCGAGCGAGACGCCGTACGGGTAGAGGGGCTCGCCGCCCAGCTTGCGCGTGGGGACGAGCAAGCCCCGCGCGCCTTCCACCGAGATGCGCCGCGCGTGAAACTTGCGGTACCCGTCGTGCGCAACGCTGATCTCCGCGTCGAACGAGTAGCGATCGACGCCGTTGACGGCCTCTTTCTTGGCGAGGTCGCGGATATCGGCCATGAAGACGCCGGAGCTGTTCGTCTTGCCCGAGACCTTCTTCTTGTTGTAGTACGACGTGATCGTAACTGCGGCATCGGGTACGGGGACCTTCTTGCCGTCGACCATGTCGGCTACCACGATTCCGGCCTCGT
>JAFUBE010000696.1 GCA_017460365.1 Eggerthellaceae bacterium | reverse complement strand
GGTCTGGCAGTAAGTGGGGCCGCGCGAGCGGCGAGGACCGCCCCCCGGCCTGCGGGGCGAGGTGGTTCGTTAGAAGTCGAGCGAGTCGAGGTCGAGGGGCTTTTCCACACGGCAGGTGTATTTGCCGCTCGCGTCGACGTCGATGAGCACGTGGTCGCCGTCGAGAAGGGTGCCGCGGACGACTGGGTCGGCCACGCGGTCGACGACCTCGCGCTGGATCCGGCGCTGCCGCGGGCGGGCGCCGACGACCGGGTCGTAGCCATCGATGGCGAGCGACTCGCGGGCGGCGGGCGTTACGTCGAGCGTCACGCGGCGGTCGGCCAGGCGGTCGCGCACGTCGGTGAGCTGCAGCTCCACGATCGGCTCGATGTCGGCGATCGACAACGCGTCGAAGGTGACGATGTCGTCGATGCGGTTAAGGAACTCGGGGCGGAACGTGGCGCGTAGGGCCTCGTCGATGGCGTGGCGCATGGTCTCCTCGTCGCCGTTCTCCGAGAACTCGCGGATGAACTGCGAGCCGACGTTCGACGGCATAATGAGGATCGTGTTCTTGAAGCTGACCACGCGGCCCTGGCCATCGGTGAGGCGACCGTCATCGAGGACCTGCAGCAGCACGTTGAACACGTCGGGGTGCGCCTTCTCGATCTCGTCGAGCAGCACGACCGAATACGGGCGACGGCGCACGGCCTCGGTGAGCTGGCCGCCCTCGTCGTAGCCGACGTATCCCGGAGGCGCGCCGATAAGGCGCTGCACCGAAAACTTCTCCATGTACTCGGACATGTCGATACGCACCATTGCGCGTTCGCTGTCGAACAGGTATTCCGCGAGCGCCTTCGCCAGCTCGGTCTTTCCCACGCCGGTGGGGCCCAGGAACAGGAACGACCCGATTGGCTTGTCGGGGTCGGACAGCCCCGCGCGGTTGCGGCGGATGGCGCCGGCCACGACCTCGACCGCGTGGTTCTGCCCCACGACGCGCTCGTGCAGCTTCGCCTCGAGGTCGACCAGCTTCTCCATTTCGCCACGCATCATCTTCTGCACGGGGATGCCGGTCCACGCGCTCACGACCTCGGCGATCTCTTCCTCGCTAACCTCTTCCTTAAGGATGGCGCCGTCTTCCTCGCGCTCGCTCAGGGTGCGCTCGGCCTCTTCGAGCTTCGCGCGCAGCTGCGGGATGGTGGCGTAGCGCAGCTCGGACGCGCGCGACAGGTCGCCTTCGCGTTCGGCGCGTTCCTCTTCGAGCTGGGCGGCCTCGATCTCGGCCTTGATGGTCTGCACGTCGACGATGACGTCCTTCTCGTTTTTCCACTCGGCCGTGCGCGCGTCGAGCTCTTCGCGCAGGCCGGCCATTTCGCGTTGAAGGTTCTCCAGGCGCTCGCGGCTGGCGTCGTCGGTTTCGCGCTCGAGCGAGAGCTTCTCGATTTCCATCTGGCGCAGCTTGCGGTCGAGCTGGTCGAGCTCTTCGGGCATGCTGTCGATCTCGATGCGCAGGCGGCTGGCGGCTTCGTCCATGAGGTCGATCGCCTTGTCGGGCAGGAAGCGATCGGAAATGTAGCGGTTCGAGAGTTCGGCGGCGGCCACGATGGCGCTGTCGGTGATGCGCACGCCATGGTGGATCTCGTACTTTTCGCGCAGACCGCGCAGGATGGCGATCGTGTCTTCCACGGTGGGCTCGCCCACGACGACCGGCTGGAAGCGGCGCTCGAGCGCGGCGTCTTTCTCGATGTACTTGCGGTATTCGTCGAGCGTGGTCGCGCCGATGGCGTGCAGCTCGCCGCGTGCGAGGGCCGGCTTCAGCATGTTGCCCGCGTCGATCGTGGAGTCGCCGCCCGAGCCCGCACCGACGATGGTGTGCAGCTCGTCGATGAACAGGATGATGCGGCCGTCCGACTCCTTCACCTCGCGCAGCACGGCCTTCAGGCGGTCCTCGAATTCGCCGCGGTACTTCGCGCCGGCCAGCATGCTGGCGATGTCGAGCGTGATGATGTCGCGGTCTTTCAGGCTACTGGGAACGTCGCCGTCGACGATGCGCTGGGCGAGGCCTTCCACGATGGCGGTTTTGCCGGTGCCGGGCTCGCCGATGAGCACGGGGTTGTTCTTCGTGCGGCGGGAAAGGACCTGGATCGTGCGGCGGATTTCCTCGCTGCGGCCGATGACCGGGTCGAGTTTGCCCTGGTGGGCCTGCTCGGTGAGGTTGGTGCCGTACTGGTTGAGCGCATCGAGCTCCATGCGGCCGGTCTGGTCGGTGATGCGCTCGTCGCCGCGCAGCTTGTCGTAGGTTTCCTCGACGGCCTTCGCGGTGACGCCCGCGTTGTTCAGCACGCGGCCGGCGTCGCCGCGGTCGTCGGCCAGCGCCACGAGCAGATGCTCGGTCGTGGTGTAGCTGTCGCCCATCTTCTCGGCCACTTTCTCGGCGCGCTCGATGCACTTGATCAGGTCGTTTCCGGGCGCAACGATGGGAAGACCTCCCGTGGCCTTGGGCTTGTTGTCGATGATGTTGTTCACGTTGCTCGCCAAGATGGCCGGGTCGGCGCCGATGCGCTTCAGGATGGCCTGCAGGTTGTTGTCGGACGATTCGAGGATCGCCTTCAACATATGTATAGGCTCGATGACGCTGGCTTGCGCGTCGCCCGCCACGCCCATCGCGGCCTGGAAGGCTTCCTGGGCTGACAGGGAGAGTTTATCTAGTCTCATTTGGGGCTCCTTTGGTTGATGGGTGGGTAGGTGATGGTGTGACACTTCCCGTCAGACACGATCTGTCACG
>JAFUBE010000695.1 GCA_017460365.1 Eggerthellaceae bacterium | reverse complement strand
GGGCCGGAGGATCCCGGCCGTTTCCCCGGTTCGTATCCGTGGCGGTTTGGGGAGACTCCCCAAACCGCCCAAAGGGATGCGGCGACCGGTCCCGCCGGCACCCCCCTCCGTAGGTCAAGCTCTTGAGCTTGCCGCCGCCGCGAAGCGGCGGGTCCTCATGCAGCCGCGCAGCGGCGTCGCATTTCCCGCCGCGCAAGCGGCGGGTCCATAGATAGCGGCGAAGCCGCGTCGCACTTTTCCGCGCCGCCAGGCGCGGGCCTTCCTACGGCCGCACAGCGGCGTCACTCTATTTTGCGCTTCCAGGCGCGAGTCTTTATGCCGCCGCGCAACGGCGTCACCCTTTTCCGCGCTGCCAGGCGCGGGCCTTCCGCAGCGGCGCCGCTGTCTTCTGGCGCGTCGTACCCCGCCCGCGGAATGTGACAGATCGTGTTTGACGGTAAGTGTCACACCGCTATTCCAACAGCATTCCGGCGAGCACGAAAGCGGCGCCGATGACGACGCCGAGCGCACTCAAGGCCGGACGGCGGCTGCGCAGCATCGAGGGCAGCAGCTCCGCGAGCAGGATGTAGCCGATCATGCCGAGCGCAACGCACACGACACCGCCCATGACGGCCTCGTCGAGCACGCCTCCGAGCAGGAACATCAGCAAGCCGCCTGCGAACGTAGAAAGAGCGGCGGCGGCGAGCACCGCGATGCCGTGGGTGCGGCCGCGCTCCATCGCCGAGAACAGCAGCATGCCCAAAGGCGCGTTGTGCAGCCCCACGCCGACCGCAAGCGCCACGCCCGCCGACATATCCTGCGAGGCCACGGTGAAGATCGCAGCACCTTCGGCTAGGTTGTGAACCGAGATGGCGATCACCGTCATGACGCCGATGTGCGCGGCCTCGTCCTCTTCCCCGTGCGCACCTTCGCCATGGTGATCGGGCACCGCCCGGTCGAGCACCACGAGCACGATCACGCCAGCCGCGACGAGCAGAAGCGCCACGAGCCACCCCAGCTCTTCGGCCACCTCGGCGACCTCGGGAACCAAGTCGAGCGCGGCAACGCACGCAAGCGAGCCGAACGCAATGGCGACAGAGAGTACCTCGACGGCTTCGCGGCCATGCGCACGCCACGCCACCACGGCGCCCGCCAGGAAGAACACTCCCACGAGAAGGGTCAGCAGCAAGGGCATGTCAACACCATCCATTCACATGAACAATCGTTCAATACTCCCAGAAACGCGAAATGGGACGCCCCGCGCGGGGACGTCCCATTCCTTTTGAACGTATGATAGCCGAGTTTAACTACCTACGTTCCGGAAATCGCGATATGCGAATTTCCTACATCATTCCGCCACCCATGCCGGCGGCAGCGGCGGCTGCAGCGGCGGCCGGATCGGGATCCTTCGGGATCTCGTTGATGGTGGCCTCGGTGATCAGGATCAGCGCGGCAACCGATGCGGCGCTCTCGAGCGCGGTGCGGGTGACCTTCACCGGGTCGGACACGCCCATCGCAATGAGGTCGCCGTACTCGCCGGTGGCGCAGTTCAGGCCCTCGCCCTTCGCAAGGCCCTTCACCTTCTCCACGATGACGGAACCCTCGTAGCCGGCGTTCTGCGCGATCGCGCGCAGCGGAGCCTCGACGGCCTTGCGGATGATGTCGATGCCGACTTCCTCGTCCTTGTCCTCGGCCGCCACGGTGTCGAGCGCGCCCATCGCGTTCACGAGCGCCACGCCGCCGCCGGCGACGATGCCCTCTTCCACGGCCGCGCGGGTCGCCTGCAGGGCGTCCTCGATGCGCGACTTCTTCTCCTTGAGCTCCGGCTCGGTGGCAGCGCCGACCTTCAGCACTGCAACGCCGCCGGAAAGCTTGGCGAGGCGCTCCTGCAGCTTCTCCTTGTCGAAGTCGCTCTCGGTGCGGTCGTACTCGCCCTTGATCTGGTTGATGCGGCCCTGGATGTCTTCCTTCTTGCCCGCGCCGTCGACGATCAGGAAGGTGTCCTTCGTGACCTTCACGGTACGCGCGTGGCCGCACACCTCGGTGGTGGCATCGGCAAGCGTCATGCCAAAGTCCTTCGCGACGACTGTGCCGCCGGTCACGATGGCGATGTCTTCCAGGATGCGCTTGCGGCGGTCACCGAAGCCCGGCGCCTTCACGGCGACGACGTTCAGCGTGCCGCGCAGCTTGTTCAGCAGCAGCGTGGCGAGCGCTTCGCCCTCGACGTCCTCGGCGATGACCAGCAACGGGCGCGCCGACTTCATTACTTCCTCGAGCAGCGGCAGCATGTCCTGGATGTTGGACACCTTCTGGTCGGTCAGCAGGATGTACGGATCGGACAGGTTGGCCTCCATGCGCTCCATGTCGGTGGCCATGTACGGGGAGATGTAACCGCGGTCCCACTGCATGCCCTCGACGAGCTCGAGGTCCATGCCGAAGGTCTGGCTTTCCTCCACGGAGATGGCGCCGTCGTTGCCCACGGTGTCCATCGCCTCGGCGATCTTCTCGCCGATCTCGGCGTCGCCGGCCGAAATGGTGCCGACGTTGGCGATCTGCTCCTTGCTGGAGACCTCCTGCGCGTCGGCCTTGATCTGCTCGACGATGGCGGCCGTGGCCTTCTGGATGCCGCGGCGGATGCCAAGCGCGTCGGCGCCGGCGGTCACGTTGCGCAGGCCCTCGCGAACGATGACGTCGGCGAGCAGGGTTGCGGTGGTGGTGCCGTCGCCGGCCACGTCGTTGGTCTTCACAGCAGCCTCGCGCACGAGCTGGGCGCCCATGTTCTCGACGGGATCTGCCAGCTCGACTTCGCGGGCGACGGTCACGCCATCGTTGGTGATGGGCGGCGCGCCGTAGGACTTCTCGATCGCCACGTAGCGGCCCTTCGGCCCGAGCGTGACCTTCACGGCGTCGGCCAGCTTGGTCACGCCATCTGCGAGCGCGCCGCGCGCGTCCGCCTCGAACTTGATGTCTTTAGCCATTGGTGTTGCTTCCTTCCGTCTTGTATTTATTCAACGACTGCGTAAATGTCGTCGGCGCGCAGAATCAGCACGTCTTCGCCCTCATGGGTGATCTCGGTTCCGCCGTACTTGCCGAAGATGACCTTGTCGCCGGCCTTCACCGGCACCGGCACCTTGTTGCCGTCGCGGTCGAGCTTGCCCTCGCCCACGGCGATGACGGTGCCCGTCTGCGGCTTTTCCTTCGATTCGCTTGCCAGGTACAGACCCGATGCAGTCTGCGCCTCGGCCTCGTCGGCCTTGACGATCACGCGATCGCCCAGCGGTTTAAGAGCCATGATGCTAGCCTTCCTTTCATGCGGTTCCAATAAATTAGCACTCGATGCGACCGAGTGCTAACTGCTAACAGGTACGTACTATAGCAACCTCGTGCAGCGATGCGCGATTTTTTTCCGATTCGTCACTTTCCCGTCATATTCGGAATGCGAGGCAGGCGGGGGGTTCGGCGCTGGCGCGCCGCAGGCGGCACGAGTGCCGCCCCTACGGGGTCTCCCGCCGAGCCCGGCCAGCCCCGCGGACG
>JAFUBE010000694.1 GCA_017460365.1 Eggerthellaceae bacterium | reverse complement strand
GATTCCCAGGTGCTCGTAGGTGCGCGCCGTGGCTTGGCGGCCTTTCGGCGTGCGGATCATGAGCCCTTGCTGCATGAGGTACGGCTCGTACACGTCTTCGATCGTGCCGACGTCTTCGGACAGCGCGCTTGCAAGCGTGGTGAGGCCAACCGGCCGCCCGTTGAACTGCACGGCCAGAATCTCGAGAATCCGGTTGTCCATAGCGTCGAGCCCGAGTGAATCAACCTCGAAAAACTCGAGCGCTTGGGCTGCGACGTCTTCGGTGATAACGCCATCGCCGCGCACTTGCGCCCAATCGCGCACGCGCTTGAGCAAGCGGTTCGCCAAACGCGGCGTGCCGCGACTGCGGCGTGCAACCTCGAGCGCACCTTCTTCGTCGACCGCAACGTCGAGAATCGCCGCGGAACGGTGCACGATGTCGGCCAGCTCTTCGGGCGAGTAATACTGCAGACGAAACGCCACGCCGAAGCGATCGCGCAGCGGCCCCGTGAGCAAACCCGTGCGCGTGGTGGCGCCGATGAGCGTGAAATGCGGCAGATCGAGCCTGATAGAGCGCGCGGCCGGCCCTTTGCCGACTACGATATCGAGCACGAAATCCTCGAGTGCCGGATAGAGCACTTCCTCGACCATACGGTTCATGCGATGGATCTCGTCGATGAACAGCACGTCGCCTTCCTCGAGATTCGTAAGGATTGCCGCAAGGTCGCCCGTGCGCGCGATGGCGGGACCGCTCGTCGTCTTGATGTTCGCGCCAAGCTCGTTTGCGACCACCGTGGCGAGCGTGGTCTTGCCAAGCCCAGGAGGCCCCGAGAACAGAATGTGGTCAGCCGCCTCGCCGCGCGCTTGGGCAGCTTCGATCATTATGGCGAGCGATTCCTTGACCTTCGTCTGGCCCAGGTAATCTCTCAGAAGCTTAGGCCGCAGGCTGCGGTCTATCGCGAGGTCTTCCTCCTGCAATTCGGGCGCCATCGGTCGGTCATGCGCCGATACGCCGTGCAGCGAATCTCCCGCATCGAACACTACGCCTTCAATTTCAACTTGCTGTGGCATACACGACCTTTACGAACCCAGCTTCTTCAACGCATATTGTAGCAGCGCGGCCTCGCTGGCACCCTCGGGTGCGCCGGCAAGCGCCAGCTCGATTTCCGCCGAGGTGAAGCCCATGGCCAGAAGCGCTTCGGACGCACCGTCGAGCGCGGGGTTCGCCGCCGGCTTTTCTTCGGCGAACAGGCCGCCGAGCCCTTCGTCGAACGCACCCTTCAACTCGAGTATGATGCGCGAGGCCATCTTCTTGCCAATGCCCGGCACGCGCTGAACAGCGCTTACGTCTTGCGCCGCGATGTACGACGCCAGCGTGGCCGGGTCGTATGACGAAAGCGCCGCAAGCGCCACCTTCGGACCCACGCCGCTCACCGTTATGAGGCGTTCGAACAGCTCCTTCGCCTCGAGCGACAGGAAGCCGAATAGCGCCATGCCGTCTTCGCGCACCTGCAGGTACGTGTGCACGACCACCCGCTCGCCTGCCGCAGGCAGCTTCGACAAGTCGATCTGCGACATGCCCACTTCGAAGCCGACGCCGCCCACGTTCACGAGCGCGCTTCCTTCCGTTCTGCCTGCCACCTCGCCTTCGAGAAATGCGATCATGCCGATTCTTCCTTTCCGATGAAGCCCTCGTGCGTCGTGTAGCAAATCGCCGCCGCGAGCGCGTCGGCGGCGTGGTCGGGCCGCGGGACGTCGTCGAGCGCGAGAAGCTGTTTCACCATGTACTGCACCTGGTCTTTCTCCGCGCCACCTTCTCCCACAACCGCGAGCTTTATCTGCTTCGGCGAGAATTCGCCCACCTCGAGACCAGCTTGCGCGCAAGCCACGAGAGCCGCCCCCCGCGCCTGCCCGGTTGCGAACGCGGCGGTGATGTTCTGCCCGAACCACACGGTTTCGATTCCCACGCATGAAGGCTCGTAGCGCGCGATGACCGCGCCGATCTGCTCGTGGATCTTCGCAAGGCGACGTGACAACTCGACCTCCGACGGCGTGGACACGCAGCCGTACGCCAAGCACGCGAACCGCGGCCCGCTCTGATGCACGATGCCCCACCCGGTATTGGCCAAGCCGGGGTCGATTCCCAATATGGTTCGTTCTTTTCGCATGCAGGCTATGATAGAACAGATGTTTGCTAATTGCAACGGGTTTCTCACTGTCGCGCGACGATGACCATCATCACGATGATGGCGATGCCGCCGAGGAAATCCCAGGTCGAGAAAACGGTGCCGAGCCAAACCGCCGAGAAGAACGCGCCTGAAATGGGCTCGAACACGCCGATGAGGCTTGCCTTCACAGGCCCCGCGTCGGCCACTCCGCGCAGGTAGGCGGCATACGCGATGAACGTGCCCACGATCGTGACGCCCAGGAGTACGAGCCAGCCGGCGCCATCGAGCGACGCCGCGCCTTCCCATGGGCGCATGATGGGCGTGAGGATGACCGCCGCTATGACCATCGCCGCGCCGTTCGTTGCAAAAGCTCCGCATTCGCGAATCATCCGCACTGAAATGAGGTTGTACCCCGCAATCGACGCGCCGGCCACGAGCCCCCAGAACAAGCCGAGCGGGTTTATCGCCAGCGTGGTTGGGTCGCCTTGCGTAGCGATGAGCACGACGCCGACGCAAGCGAGCGCCAAGCCCGCGATCTCGCGCGCAGACGGGCGGCGCCGCAGGCGAATGCACTCGATCGCCACAATGAGCGGCACGCCCGTTTCCTGCAACAGCAGCGCCGTGCCCGGGTTCGTGTACTTGATCGCGGCCATGTAGCTCGCCTGCACGAGGATGACGCCGATCGCCGTGTACGCGAGCAAGTGGCGCCGCAAAACGCGGTCGGTGAACAGCCGCGCCACGCTGCGCCGATCGCGGATGAGCGCGATCGCCATGAAGAGCGTCCCCGCAATGATCACGCGCATGTTCGCAAGCCACATCACGTCGACGTTGGCTCGCGTGGTAAGCCAGCTCACGCACGTCGCCGAGAACCCCCAGCACGCCGCGCCGAGAAACGCGAGCAACCCGCCGAGGCGCGCACGACTCGAAGACGGCTCCGTCGGCCCTACCGGTTCGTCCATGAACGCGCGCTATCGCACGACCTTCGCGAGCTCCCGAATGAAATCGGGGTCGGTGCCGCAGCAGCCGCCGACGATCGTAGCGCCTTCGGCCATGATCTTCCCGACGGACGCTGCGTAATCGGCCGGCGTGATGGTGTAGACGGTCTGCCCATCGACCACCTGCGGCAGGCCGGCGTTCGGCTGCGCGATGAGCGGGAGATCGCACGCCCCGCGCATCTGCGCGATAAGCGGCACGAGCGCCTTAGGCCCCACCGAGCAGTTGATGCCCACGGCATCGGCGCCCCATTCGGCAAGCAGCTTCGCGGCGTCTTCGGGCGTGGTGCCGAACAATGTGCGCCCCACCTCGCCAAACGTCATGGTTGCGAACACGGGAACGTCGCCGTGGTCCTTCGCCGCCGTGACCGCGGCCTGCGCCTCCTGGGGGTCGGCCATCGTCTCCACGATGAACAGGTCGGCACCCGCACTCATGGCGGCGCGAACCTGTTCGGCATACAGCTCGTAGGCCTCTTCGAACTCCAGGTCGCCCAGGGGGTCGAGTAGCTCGCCGGTCGGGCCGAGGTCGGCGGCCACGTAGGTCGCACCCGCGTCGCGCGCGCACTTCACGGCCGCGGCAAACACATCGTCGACCGAAGCCTCCCCGCCCAAGCGCAGCCGGTTGGCGCCGAACGTGTTGGTGGTCACCACCTGGCTGCCCGCCTCCACATACGCCCGGTGAATTGCCGTCACCTCGTCGGGGTTCGTCAGGCACAGAAGTTCGGGAAGTTCTCCGCCTTGCAGCCCCTGGTGCTGCAGCATGGTGCCCATGGCGCCATCGAACAGAAGCTTCGCCTCGCCGGCCAGCACGCGGCGCAGGTATTCGTCTTTCACACGCATGGTCTTGGTCATATCGGTAACCTCCCATATGAAAGCAGCCGAAGGAGATCCCCCTCCGGCTGCCTGAACTCAGGGGAACCACCCCCCGTTCTGCCATTTTCGCGAGAAGTGTCACACGACGACGGTGAAGACGCGCTTCCCTGGAAAACCGTCGCCTGTCGCAGGTTTATTCTTCCTCGAGCGCAGCGGCGATCTCGTCGGTGATGTCCATCGTGTGGTACACGTTCTGTAGGTCCTCGAGCTCCTCGAGGCGATCGATCAGGCGCATGACCTTCTTCGCATCGGCGACCGAAACGGAGGCCGGGTTCTGCGCGACCATCGTGAGCTCGGCGCCCTTCGTTTCCACGCCCTCGGCTTCGATAGCCTTCTTCACGGCCATGAGGTCAGTCGGGCCGGTGTAGACGATCCATTCGTCGTCGGCATCCTCGTAGTCGTCGGCGCCGACCTCGAGCAGCATCATCTCGAACTCGTCGGCGTCGCCCGCCGCGCCGTTCGGGCGGTCGGCAACCTTCTTGCCGTCGCCCTCGATGATCTTCGGGATCATGATCTGGCCCTTGCGGTCGAACTGGAACGCCACGGCGCCCGACGTGGCCAGGTTGCCGCCATGGTGGTTGAACGCCGCGCGCACGTCGGCGGCGGTGCGGTTGCGGTTGTCGGTGAGGGCCTCGCAGAACACGCCGATGCCGGCGGGGCCATAGCCCTCGTAGGTGACCGTCTCGTAGTTCGCGGCATCCTTGCCGGTGCCGAACGCCTTGTCGATCGCGGTCTTGATCTTGTCCTTCGGCAGCGAGTAGCCCTTGGCCTTCTCGATGGCCGCCGCGAGCGACGCATTGTTCTCGGGATTCGGGTCGCCGCCTTCCTTCGCCGCCACGGTGATGTTACGCGACAGCTTGCTGAACAGCGCCGAACGCTTCGAGTCCTGAGCCGCTTTGCGATGTTTCGTGGTCGCCCACTTTGAATGCCCTGACATACACATCCTTCCTGCCAATGGGCGACGTACACGCTCGCCCTATGAATTACCAAACGGGAATTTTAGCATAGAGCACGTGTTTGCCCCGCTCCTCCGCAGGAACTGCAAAGGTGGAACCCCGTCTGCGCCGCTGGACGAGCGAGCATGAGGCAACGGGCAACCGCTCGCTGAAGTCGCACGTCATGCAACGCGAGCCAAGCGCACGCCGCATTGGAAACGGCGGGCTATCCGCTAATGCCCATGTGCAGCAGACCGAACGCTCCGTTCATGTTGCCGTTCACGATAGACCATTGCTGCGCGCTCACCACTTTAGCCGCCGACGGGGTGACCTGTACTTTCTTGTACTTGTAGGTGTATGTGACGCCGCCGAACGTCTGCGTGACAAGCCGACCGTCCTCGTAGGTGTTCTTGATCGCAACCTTCGAGTTGCCGGTCTTGATCAGTTTCACGTTTCCCTTCCCGTCGTACTTGTACGCGACCGGAGCGTAGTTCGACCTGTATCCGCCGACGAGTTCGAACGTCGTGACCGCACCGGTCGGCAAGCCGTTTTCGACCGTGTAGTCGGTGGTGTACACGTTCTGCTTGTTGAATTTGTTCGTCCTCTTGCCGCCCGCCCATTTGGTGTAGGTCGTTTGCACGCGCCGAATCAGCTTTTTGTCGCTGTTGTAAGTGAAGGTGTACTTCGACTTGTAATCGGAGGAGCTGAGCTCGCTCACAGTCTTCACCCTGCCAGATTTGCTCTTCACGGTGTAGCTGACCCCGCCGTCGACGATGCTTGCAAGGTTCACGCCATTGTAGGCCAGCTCGCTCGACTTCCTGCTATTCGACAGCAGCAACCCCGAGTCGTTGTACTTGTAGGCGATTTTCGCCTGGCCAGACTTCTTGGACGCGTCGGGATAAGTCACGGACGAAATCACGTAAACGGTCTGGGTCGACGCCTGGGCGCCGAGCGATTGACCAGCCGCAACCTGGCCTGCCTCAAGCGGTGCAGCCATCGCGAGCGCAGGGCACAGCGAAACGCCCAGAACAACGGCCATCGCAACTGCAACAAGTTTCCTGCCCATCATGAAATCCCCTTTCCCGTGCTGGATGCGTGTATCCATTATAGGCCTGCCACCTTCGGTTCCGCCGCACCGCCAATCGAGGAGACTTCATCTTTTTTGAAGAACCTTCCCGGCAGCGACTCGTCGTACTCTTCGGCGTAGACGAACGCATAGCCGCGGCAGAGGACGGAATGATCTTGCAAGGTGCGGCGCACAGCGCTGAAGCCGTTCTTGCGCGCATGCGATATCGACCGGAAGCGCACCACGTCGCCTTCTGCATTGAAACCCACGATCGGCCTGCGGCGACGACCTATGCCCTTCTCGGCGGCGAACAGGAGGTTTTCATCGCCGCTCACCCAACGCAGGTTCTCGGCGCGATTGTCGGTATGGCATGCGTTTATATGGTCAACCTGGTAATCGGCGCCCGGTGCGGCACCGTGGAAAGCCTCGCACACGAGCCGGTGGACGAACAGCTTTTTGCGTTGGCCATCGTCGCCCATCAACCCGACTTTCAAATAACCGCTATGATTTATGCTCGGACGCAGCCAACGGCCCATGTATTTCGACCAGATGCGCCCGTCGTCGGACACCGCATAGCGAGCCTCGAAACCAGGCACGTCGACGATTTGCATAGCAAATCCCTTCCCGTTATAAACGGAAAGAATCGGAGGTCCCACGCCGGCAAACGGAAAATGCAAGCACCGGGGTAATTACGACAACGTGATGTACACGTAGATGATGCGCACCGTGTCGTTCAGATTGCCGGTCACGACTTGGGTCGTGTAGTCGTAGGACAGAACCGCCGACCAGGTGGCAGGGGCGCCGTTCACCTCGGTCGCGCCCTCGAACGAGCTGCGCTCGCGCACGACCGTGGTACCGTCAGATGCATACGTCGAGTACTCGTCTTTGTTCGCGGGCAGAACCGCCGAACCCTCCGGCACGACCACGCCGACTTCGGCGAGCGTCTTTTCAACCACGTGCTCGTTGTTCACGGCATCTGCAAAGCTAAGCTGGCCGAAGCCGAGCGCCGATGCAGAGGCGGAATAGCCCGCCTGCAGCACGGAGCCATTTTCGCCAAGCCCCAGGTACACGGTGGGCGTACCGGTCTTCGAATCGGCAGGCTCGTCGGTGAGCGCGACGTTCAGATTCACCTTTATCGGATTGCCCTCTTCGCTCACCTCGCGGTTCGACGTGACGAGCGCGCCGCGATGTAGATCGGAAATCGCCTGGTCCTGCGACTTGCCGAACAATGCCGTAAGGTTGGGAACGTCGGCGAGCTTAGAAGTGGAATCTGGCGCGTCGACCGCCGGCGCATTGGCTATGTCGGCGCGCGGCGAAGCAGTTTGCTCTTGCGCTTGCTGGGCGGCCTCTTGCTGGCTGTTCGAGAACGTGCGGTACATGAAATAACCGAGCACACCGATGACAATAATCAGCAGGATGACCAGCACGATGAGCACGCGACGGGTGCGGCGCGATTTCTTCATGCGCGGCGAAAGTTCAGGCGCGGGCGCGGCATGGCGGCCGTGCTTGGGGCCCGACTTGGAAGGCTTTGCGACGGCAGCCTGAGTTTCAACCGCAGGTGCGGGCTGCTCTGGTTCGGCCGCAGGCTCGGGCGTAGGCTCGGGGTCGGGCTGAGGCGCCGCTTCTGTCTCTTGCACGGTTGCCTCGTCGGCCGCCTCGGACGCCGGAGCGTTGTCGGCGCCCGCATCTTGTTCATCGTCTTCGTCTTGTTTGCTGTAGTCGCCGACCGGCTCGCCGAGCGCTGCGTCCCAATCGAAATCCTTCCATTTGCCAGCTTCGTCCCATGCATGCGGCTGTTCTTCATCGGGAATAGCACCGAACGCCTGCGTGAGGCCGACCGGATCGTCCTTTTCGTCGTAATCGACCGACTGCGGCCCCTTCACGGGCGCAAACGCACCGGTCAGGCCAATGGGATTATCTTCAGCGCCGAAGCGGTCGTCGGAATTATGCGTTCTACGTTTAGGCATCGTTTACATCTCCTTCGGAAATGACCCGCCTATTTTATCGCATCGCAACAAAGTAATAATCAAGCGCACCGATTATGCAAATTACGGCTGCTATAATCACGATTTTCTGCGCAAGCGGCATGGGCGTGCCCTCGAGGTCTTCGAGCGTGGTCTCGTGATACGAATCCCCGTGTGGCTGGCGCGGCTCGCGCTGTTCGCGCGGCTTGGTCGGCGCGGCCGAGGCAACCGTCTGCGGTACCTCCGGCTGCACCCCGGCAACGACGACCTCGTCGTCTTCCTCTGCCGCCGTTACCTTGATGTGTTTGAATTCCTCGGTCATATCCCTCCCATGTCCCTTACACTCAGCTTCTTTCGTCGCATTCCGCAGGGTTCGGCGCTGACGCGCCGCGGGCGGCACGAGTGCCGCCCCT
>JAFUBE010000074.1 GCA_017460365.1 Eggerthellaceae bacterium | reverse complement strand
GGCCGACGAGCACGCCTGCGAAGGACAGCTCGAACGTAGTCGCGCCGATGAAAGCGGCCGCAAAGGCGATGTCGGCGCCGAGCATTGCGAAAGCTACGCCCGCGGCGAGCGCGTCGATGCTCGTGGCGATTGCGAGCATCAGCAGTTCGCGCAGGTCAAGCTTGAATTCCCCGCCAGCATCGTCGCCTTCGCCCTCATGCAGCGCGTCCCAGATCATCTTCGCGCCGATGAAGGCGAGCAACGCGAAGGCGATCCAACCGGCTGCGGCGTGCACGAAACGTTCGAACTGCGAACCGAGCAGCCAGCCCAGCACGGGCATGAGCGCCTGGAACCCTCCGAAGAACAGTGCGATCACCGCAGCTTGGCCGATGTTCAGCCGGCGCATCGACAGCCCTTTGCCCACGGCGACGGCGAATGCGTCCATCGACAAGCCGACGGCTATGAAGAACAGCTCCAGAAGACCCATGCCAACCCTGCGCTTGCGCTATTTCCCGTGGCTCGGGCACACGTCGACGAGGAAACACTCGCCGCACTTCGGCTTCTTGGCGCTGCAAATGGCGCGCCCGAAGCGGATCCACTGGTGATTCACCGGCCCCCACAGCTCGCGCGGGATGACCTTCAGTAGATCCTGCTCGGTATGCGATGGGTCTTTCGCGTTCGACAGCTTCAACTTGTGCGCGATGCGGAACACGTGCGTATCGACTGCGATGCCTTCCACCACGCCGAAGCCGGCGTTCATTACGATGTTGGCCGTCTTGCGGCCCACGCCGGGCAATTTCTGCAGCTCTTCCATCGAGCAAGGAACGTTGCCGCCATAATCGGCGAGCACCATTTGTGCGCATTTCACGCAGTTCGCCGCTTTCGTGCGGAAAAAACCGATCGAGCGTATGATTTCGGAGACGTCGCTCACGTCAGCGGCGGCCAGATCCTCGATGGAAGGGTAGCGCTCCCAGAGCACCGGCGTCACCTTGTTCACCGCAGCATCGGTCGTCTGCGCCGACAGCAATACGGCGATGGTAAGGCGAAACGGGTCGCCGCCGAAATCAAGTGCCGGCGGTGCGTCCGGGTAGTGCTCTTCCATGCGCTCGCATACCGCAAGCGCCCGCTCCCTCTTCGACTTCATCGACTCTCTCGGCATGCTCGCCCCCTTGACAAATCGGGGTCTGACCCCTTTTTACGCGAATTCGATGGCGCAGGCGAAGGCGCTGTTGCCGTCGGAGCGGACGCCCTTCAGCAGCGCTCGGTCGTCTTCGATGCGTGTGTGCACGACGAGCGGCTCGCCGGGCAGCGCTTCGTGGCGGTAGTCGATTTGCAGCGTTTTCACCGACCCCTCTTCGCCAGGGTTGAGCGCATCCACGACGAAGTTCGTGTAACGCGCGTTGTTCACGTGTCCGTTCAGGTCGATGTCGCTGTACGCGGGCACGACCTCGAAGGGCGGGTAGTTGTCTTCTTCGAAATCGGGAACCTTGCGGATCTTGCCATCGAACGAGCGGTCGGCCACGAAATCGGTGGGGCCGTCGTAGATGCTCTTCACGTTTGTGAACCGGCGCGTCTCGAGATCCATCAGCACCCATTCCGACGATGCCTTCACGAGCAAGTCGCCCGACTCGTCGCGCAGCTCGAAGTCGCGCATGAACGAGAAGGTCTTCATGGTGTGGGGCCAGGTGCGCGCCGTGACCACTTGGAAGCGCACTGGTTCGCGCAGCACCTCGTACTTCATGCGAACGACCGCCCAGAACACGCCGTGCTTCAACATATCGCCGTGACCGATGCCCATGTCGTCGGCCTGTAACGTGGCCACGTCTTGGAACAAATCGAGGATCGATTCGGGACGCATGCGCCCATAGCGGTCGAAATCGAGCCAGCGCAGCCGGTAATCCAAACTCATTTCCATTGCCATAAAACACTCCTTCTCATGCTTTCCGATTATTGTAACCGCAAAGCAACGGCGCGGTGACCAGTGCCCATCCGATTTCAGCGCACGCGCAAGGAGCCCGTATACTCGACGCAAGCGAACCGAAGGAATGATTGAGATGACCGAACAGAACAGCATTATCGATGTAGTGCCCATACGCCATTCAAGCAGCCGCATCGGTGCCGACCAGGTGCACGCGTCCGGCAAGAGCGAGGCAACCGCGCGTGACGAGAAGCGCTCACCCTCGTCGGTGCTCGCCGGGCTCGTGCAAACGGCCGTGGGCGCGGGTCTGGTGGCAATCGGCATTCCCATGCTCGTCCTGCCCGGTCCGGGCTTGCTCTCGATCGGCGCGGGCGTGTTCCTAGCTGCGCGCGGCCTTTCGAAAGTGTCCGGCCGCTGATAGAAGCCGCAGATAGAGGCGTCTTCCCGCCGGCCCCGGACCGCCCCGCTCGCCGCCAGACCCGAACCGGGGCATTGGCGCGGACTACCCCACGTACTGCCAGACCCAAAGTGG
>JAFUBE010000693.1 GCA_017460365.1 Eggerthellaceae bacterium | reverse complement strand
CTCCGGCTTCGGCGCCACGTTCCGCTACCAGTTCGAGGCCGACCGCGGCCAGACGATCACGATGTGCCGTGTCGACCCGACGTGCGAGAAGCTGTTCGTCGCCAAGGGCACGATCCTCACCTCGATGGGCTACGACCAGACGAACTGCTCGATGGGCGTGTTCTTCCAGGTGAAGGATTCGAAGGACTTCTTCCAGAAGCAAGCTGCCATCGGCAACCACATGCCGCTGATTTACGGCGACTTCGAGGACGAGGTCATCGAGCTCGGCAAGCTGCTCGGCCTGGAGATCGTGAACGCGTAAGAGCGTGTCGATAGACATAGGCGATTTCGGCCCTGCCCGCAGCTGAGTCATGACGCGCTGCGGGCAGCGGCTGTGTTCGGGGGAGACGAGAGGGGAGTGCACATGACCGGGACCATGACGCTGAAGGAACGGCTCGACATCGCCGCGCTCGACGCCGATGCCGCTTTGAAGCGCCTGCTCGAGGACGATTTGGACCGCGATGGCTTCAGGCGTGAGGTGCGCGCGTTCACGTTGGCCAAGTTCTTCCTGACCGAGGAGGAATGCGCCCAGGAAGGCACCGAGGAGCTTTTGAAGCTGGCGAACGCGAGCGTCGAGAAGATGCTGCGCAACGCCGACAAGAGCGTGAAGCTAGCCGAGGGTTCCACGACGTGCACGAACCAGAGCTCGACCGACATCAAGAAAGTGCTGTTGTCGATGACGCTGCAGCGCTCGCTTGGCGTGAAGTTCACGCCCGAGTACTCGGCGAACCTCGAGACCATAACCCAGCTGGCCGACGCGCTTTACGATGCGCGCGGCAAAGCGGAATTCGCACGGTAAGGCCTAGGGAAGGGGAGCGTATGGCCGCAATCGGCAAGGACGAGGCGCGCAGGGCGCTTGCCGCACGGCTCGACACGGATGTATCGGCGTTGGCGCAATTGGCAGGCGACTACGATGCGGAAACGCGCCGGCGCGTGGCGGCGAACCCGCATGCGCCCGTGGCGGCGCTCGAGGAACTGGCAGCCGATCCCGAGCCAAACGTGCGCGTGAACGTGGCCGGTAATGCATCGACCCCGCCATCGCTGCTCGAGCGCCTTGCGGCTGACCCGGTCGAGCAGGTGCGCGAGCGCGTGGCGCATCACGAAGCGGCGCCCGTGCACGTGTTGGGAATGTTGGCTGAAGACGCTGACGAGGGCGTGCGGCGCGTCATCGCGTCGCGCGAGGATGCGCCCATTCAGGCACTGCGCCTGCTCGCGGCCGATTCCGAGGAGTGGATTCGCGGCTTTGCGGCCATGAACCCCGTTATGCCGCCCGATGCATTGCAAGCGCTTGCAGACGACGAGGAAGAGGACGTCGGCCGCGCGGCGTTGCGCAATCCCGGCATTCCCGCGTCTGTGCTCGAGGCATTGGCTGGGGAAGAGAACGAGAACACGCGGTGGGACGTGGCCGGCAACGCCAATGCGCCGGCGGGCGTTCTCGAGGCGTTGGCGCGCGACGAGGTTGCACCCATACGTGCCCATGTCGCCGCAAACCCCGCTGCATCGGCGGAATTGCTGCATGCGCTGGCGGCCGATGGAGAAGAGACTGTCCGCTGCAGCGTCGTCGCCAATCCGGCCGTGCCGGCCGAATTGCTCGCCGCTCTTGCGGCGGATGCAAGCATGGACGTGCGTAAGCGCGTGGCCGAAGCCGGGGGCGTTCGCGCGCAGGACGTGCAGGCACTCTCGCGGGACGCTTCTGCGGTCGTGCGCGCGAGCGTCGCGGATCGGGCAGATGCCGACGGGGATACGCTTTCAAGCCTGTCTGGCGACAAGGCGCGCAGCGTGCGCCGGCATGTGGCGGGCAATGAGTCGACGAGCCCTTGCGACCTCGGCCGGTTGGCGCGAGACGACGACGCGTACGTGCGCGTGCGGGTCGCCGCCAACCCCTCTGCAGGGGCCGATGCGCTTGCGGTCCTCGCAGGCGATGACGATAAGGGCGTGCGCCGTGCGGTGGCGGGAAACGCCGCCGCTCCTGCCGCCGCCCTCGACGCGCTCGCATCCGACGGCGACGTGTATATTCGCCGGGGCGTTGCCGGCAATCCCGGCGCCTCGCAGCGCGCCCTTGCGTTGCTCGCCGCCGATTCCGATGGCGACGTGCGTGCTGCGGCTCTGGCAAACGAATCGTTCGACATGGCCCGCCTGCTCGACGCCGCCGT